>CAZXXM010000201.1:0-4038 GCA_964644715.1 uncultured Salinisphaerales bacterium | reverse complement strand
TTGTCCGGACTTCCGCCTGCGCTGATGCAGGCCGGAGAGCTCGAGGTCTTCCGCGACGAGTGCATCGACTACGCGCTGCGGCTCATGCAGGCCGGCGTCGCCTGCGAGATGCACGTGCATCCCGGGCTGTATCACGCCAGCGACATGTTCAATCCCGGCGCGCCGAGCAGCCGCCGGATGGCGGAGGAACGCTACTCGGCGTTGAAGCGCGCGTTCGCGGGGTAGTCGGATGCACCGGTCGCTGCGGCGGCGAACCGCGTGACGCGCCGTCGGTCGTAGCGCGCCCGGCTATAGTCGCCGGATGACCGGCCAATCGATGTTCGAAGTCCTGGGTGGCGAAGGCGGTGTGCGCTGCCTCGTGGACGCTTTCTACGACCGCATGGACGCCGATCAGGAGTACCGCGTCATCCGCGCGCTCCACCCGGAGTCGCTCGCCGGTTCACGCGACAAGCTGTTCTGGTTCCTGTGCGGCTGGACCGGTGGACCGGATCACTTCGTCGACCGCTTCGGTCATCCGCGCCTGCGCGCGAGGCATCTTCCGTTCGCCATCGGTGAGCGCGAGCGGGACCAGTGGATGGCGTGCATGGCCGGCGCGATGGCGGACGTGAATCTCGATCCGGCCGTGCGGGATCACCTGCTGGGCGCGCTGCAACCCACCGCGGACTGGATGCGGAACGTGGCGCCGGCCTGAAGCCGGTTGCGGATCACCTGAGGACGTCGAAGCAAACGGCGGTGCCGTCTCCTGGCCGGAGACGTCACCGCCGTCGTTCGAGCGGACGAGACGAACGCGCTCAGCGGATCTCGAAGCCCTCGTATCCCTTGCGCGCCACGTCTTCGCAGGCCTGGCGATAGTTGCCGACGTGGATGTACGAGAGCACGCGTCGCGGCTTGCCCTCGATGTTGGCGCCGGTCCACCACGAATCCGCCTTCGCGATCAGGGTGGCGTTGGTCACCTCGTCGTGATGCTTGACCCAGTTGTTCTCGAACGCCTCGGTGGCCTCGACCACCTTGTCCTTGCCGTGGCGCTCGACGTAGGCGATGCAGTCGGTGATCCACTCCACCTGTTGCTGCAGGCAGGTCGGCAGGTTGCAGAAGGCGGCGGCGGGGGCCAGCGGTGCGGCCGAGGTGAAGAAGTTCGGGAAGCCGTGCTTCTGCAGGCCCATCGCCGTGGTGATGTTGCGATCCCACAGGTCCTTGATCGCCACGCCGTTGCGGCCGCGGATGTCGATCGCCGTGATGGCGCCGGTGGCCGCGTCGAAGCCGGTGGCCAGGATGATGATGTCCAGCGGGTACTCGGCATTGCCCGTCTTGATGCCGGCCTCGGTGAAGCACTCGATCGGCGACTCCAGCAGGTCGACGAGGTGCACGTTCTCGCGATTGAAGGCTTCCAGATAGCCGAGGTCCAGCGGCGGACGGCGCGTGCCGAAGCCGTACTTGGGCACCAGCTTGTCGGCGATGCCGGGCTTGGTCAGGCGGCCGCGCATCTTCTCGCGCATGAACTCCGACAACTCCTCGTTGGCGGCCGGGTCCACCAGCACCTCGCCGAAGTTGCCGCCCCACATGATCAGCGAGCCGTCCGCGTACAGGTCTTCGAAAATCTTCCGGCGCTGTTCCCGGGTGGTCTGCGCCCAGGGCATGGGCTGCATGTTGAAGTCGAAACCGGTGAGTGAGTGCTTCACCGCTTCACCCGTCTGCTTCTGCCGCGCCCGCGTGGCGGCGCGATCGGCGTCGGTCAGCTTCGGATTGCGCATCGCGATGGCATAGGTGGGCGTGCGCTGGAAGACGAACAGCTCCCCGACCTGGCTGGCGATCGTCTGGATCACCTGCACGCCCGTCGCCCCGGTGCCGATCACGCCGACGCGCTTGCCGCTCAGATCCAGTCCGCCCTTGGGCCAGCGCGAGGTGTGGATGAACTGGCCCTTGAACTTCTCGTGCCCCTTGAACGGCGGCACCTTGGGCTCGGTCAACGGCCCCAGGCAGGACAGCAGGTAGCGGCAGCGGACCGACTCGCCCTTGTGGGTGGTGACCACCCACCCGTTCGACGCGGCATCCCAGGTCGCGGACTTCACGCGCTGGTTGAAGCTGATCAAGGGGCGCAGTTTCAAGCGATCCGCGACGAAGTTGAGATAGCGCTCGGTTTCCTCCTGGGCCGGGAAGCGCTCGCTCCAGTTCCAGTCCTTGAGCAGTTCGTCGGAGAACCAGTACTGATAGACGTCCGACGCGGAGTCGGTGCGGGCGCCCGGATAGCGGTTCCAGTACCAGGTCCCGGCGACGCCGGTGCCGGCTTCGAAACCGTGTACGTTCAAGCCCATTTCGCGCAGCCGGTGGAGCGCGTAGAGGCCGGCGAATCCGGCGCCGATCACCACGGCGTCCAGGCTGGGAGCTGCTGCGGTTCCTGATGTGCTGTTCATGATTCCATCTCCTCGAATGAAGGCGCCGTGCCCCCCGCGTTGCGGTCTCGCGGCGGGCGACGGCCATTGAAAGACCGGCTGTACTTTACCGCGTCCCTGACGGGGATTACCGCGCCGGGCCGGGTCCTGAACGCGCGCGAATCCGAGCTCTCGACGGCGCCGCGGCGGCATACTGCGGCCTCTCGACGAAGAGGCCCCGAACTCATGGAAACGCCGACGGCATCCCCGGCAGCAGCAGGCGGACGTCCCGCTGCCGCGCGCGGGTTCCTGAATTACATCGACCGCTCCGCACAGAGTTCGTTGCGCCGCAACGGCAAGGTGTTTCTGCGCCGCGATGGCGACGGCAGCGATTCGGGCGTGCAAGGCCTGGTCCAGAGCCGTCAGGCCGTCGATATCGCCGACGCGCGCGGCCTGCGCGAGCCACCGGGCCTGGCGGCGCAGGGCTTCGAGTTGCTGCATCGGCCGCTCGCCGACTCCGCGCTCGACTTCTACGACCAGCAGCAGGTGTTGCGACGCTACTACCCCGAGTGCGAGCGCCTGGTCGAAGCTCATACCGGTGGCCGCGCGTTCGCGTTCGATCACAACGTGCGGTCGGGGCAGGGCAAGAAGGCGCAGCGCCGCATCGCCGGCGGACAACAGGTGCAAGAGCCCTTGCACATGGTGCATGGCGACTACACGCTCACCAGCGCGCCGCAGCGGCTGCGCGATCTCGCACGACCGCCGGGTGGCAACGACACCGTGCGGGCCTTGCTCGGCGCCGGCGAATCGCTGATCTCGTCGGAACTGCGCGACCGCGTGCTGGCCGACGGTGGCCGCTTCGCCATCGTCAACGTCTGGCGCAACATCGCACCCGAGCCTGTGGCCGTGCATCCGCTGGCGGTCTGCGACAACCGCAGCGTCGATCCTGCCGACCTGGTCGTGTTCGAACTTCATTACAGCGACCGCATCGGCGAGAACTATTTCGTCAAGCCATCGACGCAGCATCGCTGGTACTACTACCCCGCCATGACGCGCGACGAGGCCCTGCTCATCAAGCAATGGGATTCGGCCGGGATGCTGGCTCGCAGCGAGGGACGCCAGGGCGATGCCGCCGATCCCGGCGCACCCACCACTTTCAGCTTCCACAGCGCGTTCGAGGATGCCTCGACACCGCCCGACGCGCCGGACCGTCAGAGCATCGAGGTGCGCTGTCTCGTCGTCTACGGATGACGGGCCACGACCGGATCGACCATGCGAAAGAAGATCACCGCTGACCCCGCGCACTTCGATCGCGTCGTCGCCGACGCCAGGCGCGCGGCCGACCAGCGTGCGCTGACCTATCGCGAGCAGGCGATGAAGATGTACCCCTGGGTCTGCGGACGCTGCGGCCGATCGTTCACCCATGCGAACCGTCACGAGCTGACGGTGCATCACCGCAATCACAACCACGACGACAACCCGCCCGACGGCAGCAACTGGGAATTGCTCTGCCTGTACTGCCACGACAACGAGCATCAGCGCGAGATCGAGGCGCGTGCGGGAAGCTCGGGACGGCAAGCGGATGCGCCGGTAGCAACGGGCAGCCCGTTCTCGAATCTGAAAGACCTGCTCAAGCGAAACTAGCGGCGGCGCCCCTCCCGTAGTCCGG
>CAZXXM010000200.1:0-6211 GCA_964644715.1 uncultured Salinisphaerales bacterium | reverse complement strand
CGACATCGGCAAGAACATCGTCGGCGTCGTGCTCCAGTGCAACAACTACGAGGTCGTGGACCTCGGGGTGATGGTGCCGGCGCAGAAGATCCTCGATGCGGCCAAGGCCGAGAAGGCCGACGTCATCGGCTTGTCGGGCCTCATCACGCCCTCGCTCGACGAGATGGCGAACTTCGCCAAGGAAATGGAGCGTCAAGGCTTCGACATCCCGCTGCTGATCGGCGGCGCCACGACCTCGCGCGCGCACACCGCGGTGAAGATCGACCGCAGCTATCACGGCCCGGTCGTATGGGTGAAGGATGCGTCGCGTTCGGTGCCGGTGGTGTCGGCGTTGCTGTCGCCTACGCTGAAGCCGAAGCTGGTGGCAGAGCTCGAAAAGGACTACGCGGGCATCCGCGAGCGGCATGCAAACAAGGATCGCCAGGAGAAGTTCCTGACGCTCGAGGAGGCGCGCGCCAATCGCACGCCGATCGACTGGACGCAGACGCGCCCGTTCCGCCCGCGCATGCTGCTGCAGCAGGCGATGGACGTCTGCGAAGGACCGGCCTGCGATCACCACCACGATCACGCGAAGCAGTTCGTGAAGGTGTTTCGCGAGTACAACCTGTCCGAGCTGCGCGAGTACATCGACTGGCAGCCGTTTTTCATCGCGTGGGAGATGAAGGGCAAGTTCCCGGACATCCTCAACAACCCGGCGACCCGCGAGGTCGCGCGCAAGCTGTGGGCCGACGCGCACGCGATGCTCGACCGGATCGTCGCGGAGAAGTGGCTGACGGCCAGCGGTGTGATCGGCCTGTTCCCGGCGCAGCAGGTCGACGGCGACGACGTCGCGGTCTACGCCGACGAGACTTATACGAACGAGATCGCGCGCCTGCGAAATCTTCGACAGCAGGCGCAGCACCGCGAGGGCATTCCCAACCGCTCGCTGGCGGATTTCGTCGCGCCCAGGGAGACCGGGCTGCATGACTATGTCGGTGCGTTCGCGGTGACCGCGGGGCTGGGCTGCCACGAGCGCGTCATGGCGTTCAAGAAAGCCAACGACGACTTCAGCGCGATCCTGCTGGAGTCGCTGGCGGATCGTCTGGCCGAAGCCTTCGCCGAGCGCATGCACCAGCGCGTGCGCAAGGAGTTCTGGGGCTACGTTCCCGACGAGCATCTCGACAACGAGGCGCTGATCGAGGAGAAGTACCTGGGCATTCGACCGGCACCGGGCTACGCCGCCTGCCCCGAACACACCGAGAAGGCCACGCTGTTCAAGTTGCTCGACGTCGAGAAGAACATCGGCATGGCGCTGACCGACAGCATGGCGATGTGGCCGGCAGCGGCGGTCAGCGGCTGGTATTACGCGCACCCGGATTCGCAGTACTTTGTGCTGGGCCGCATCAACAAGGAACAGGTCGAGGATTACGCCCGCCGGAAAGGCTGGGATCTGCGCACGGCAGAGAAGTGGCTGGCACCGAATCTCGGCTACGAGCCGGAGGACTGAACGCCTGCATGCAAATGCGTGCAGGATGCAGACCGGACTGTCAGCCGACGTACAATCCGGGCCAGCTTCCAGGAGCGAGCGCGAGGGGAGTCGCACTCAATGAACGACGCCAACAAGCCGGAGCCGACGCACTGGCTCGATCCGCCGAGGTGGTGGAGGAAGTTCAAGCCGCTGCGGTGGCTCGTGATCGCCGTGGTGGCGGTCTGGGTGCTGAACGCGCTCGACCTGATGCGTTTCGCCAAGGTCCCGGACAAGGCGATCCCGTCGTTTCTGAAGCCGGAGCCTCATCCGGATTCGACGCTGTACACGCGCGTGGCGGTGGGCGTCACGCTTTGCGACCGCTTCCGCAGCTACGAAGACCTGCAGTCGGTCACGACTTCTCTGTCGGCATCCGGATTCGAGGGCTGGGCTGCCAGCAGCCGTCGCGCGGTGGACTCGTCCAGCTATCCCCCGTACCAGTTCGACACCATCAAGGTGGAGGAGTACCGGCACCTCGATTCGAAGGGGCGGCTAACCCTTCAATTTTTCAACAACCGGCTGTACCAGATCGAGTTCGTACCAGCCGACGCGGAAGCCTATGCGCGCAAGTTGAGGGCACTGGGCCTTCCGCGCGATGCCAATGCCCGCGCCGAGAAGACCACCGGGAATCTGCGGATCGCCAGTACCGTCGATCTCGCCGTCAGCCCGGTAGGCAGGCAGCTGCAGACCGAGCCGTTCGTGATCTGGCAGGACCTTCGGCTGGTCCGGGAGCGCGATCAGTGGGATGAAAAGTTCGGATCGATCCCCAAGCAGATCATCGGAAGCTGATCGCGCGTCGCGCGGTCAGCTCCATCCTTCTGCTTGATGGTTGGTCAGTGATGATGTCCGCCCGGACCGTGCACGTGGCCGTGCTCCAGTTCTTCGGCGCTCGCTTCGCGGACATCGGCGATTTCCACTGCAAAGTTCAGATGCTGACCGGCCAGCGGATGATTGCCGTCGATCGTGACCATGTCGCCGGCGACGCGGGTGATCACGACGCTCGTGGGGCCGTGAGGTCCCTGCGTCTGGAAGCGCATGCCGGCCTTGACGTCTTTGACGCCCTGAAAAGCGCGGCGCGGGACTTGCTGGATCAGGCTCTGGTCATGGTTGCCGTAGCCTTCCGAAGGCTCGACGCGGACGTCGAGACGATCTCCGGTCTGCTTGCCCACCAGTGCCTTCTCGAGACCCGGAATGATGTTGCCGGCGCCGTGCAGGTAGGTGAGCGGATCGCCGCCTTCGGACGAATCGATCACTTCGCCGGCGTCGTTGGTAAGTTTGTAGTGGATGCTGACGACAGCGCGTTCGGCGATTTGCATGGCACGATCCGGGTGCGGAAAAGGCCGCAGAGAGTAACGCAACGGGCTCGCCAGGCACACGATGGCGGATGGAGTGGCGTCATCCAGGATTTCATTTGAAGGAGAACCACGTGTCGGACGGAAAAAACGGCGGATCGATCATGGGTGGCGCGATCTGGATGATCGTGATCTCTGTCCTGCTGTTCTGGATTCCTGGTGTCGGCGGCTTCATCGGAGGCCTGGTGGGAGGCAAGGTCTCGGGCGGGGTGGGCTCCGCGCTGATGGCCTGGCTGATGTCCTCGATCCTGATCGCGGTCCTGTTCGCGGTGCTGGGGACGATGCTCAGCGGGATGATCTTGATCGGCGCGCTCGCCGGGCTGGGCGGGCTGGTCCTCGGATTCATCGACGCCGGGACGCGCCTGCTGGGCGCCGTGATCGGCGGGTTCCTCGCCTGAATTCAGCGCGGCGATTCGAAGAACACGTAGTTCGTGCCGTAATCGCTGATTTCGAAGTAGACCTTTTTCTCGCCCTCGTCGCGCGAGCCGTTCAGGTTTTCGTCGAGTACGCCGTAGCCGAATCGATAAGGCCTGGCGTCGGCTTCATCGGTGCCGTAGGCGGTGGAGAGTTTGTCGATCTGGATGAAGCGGCGTACGAGCTGAGGGCCGGAGTAGATTTCCAGCACACCGTTGCTGCCGGTCCAGTTCTGGACCGAGCGCCCGATCTGGTTCTGCGTTTCCTGGGTGCAGGCCGCGATCAGGCCCGCGGCAATCATCGATGGGGCAATAAGACCGGGACGCATGGGGGCCTCTGCAAGGACGCGTTTCCGTAAAAATCCGGAGCCGGAGGATCATGGCGCGGCAACCGTCCCTTGTCAGCCCTTGCCGGCCGGGGGCTCCGCGAGTCCGGCTTCGGATTGCAAGCGCCGACAATCGAATGAGATTATGCGGCGCCGTTCTATCTTGAATCGGGGTAACCGTGCGCGCCTTATTGCAGAGCCTGTTGTGTGCGGTTGCCGTGATCGCGATGTCCGCCTGTGGTGGAGGGGGTGGCGGTGGGGACGGGGACGATGACGGTTCTCCCGAGCCGGGAGGTCCCGTCGATACCCGCTCCTGCCGGGAGGACTTCACGCCCGAGCGCGTGATCGCCCGGGAGAATTGCAGCCCGACCTTGAACCGCTACGCGTTTTGCCCCGCCATTCCCGAGTCCCAGTATCTGACGAGCCGCACTGCGGTCATTCCCTGCGTCGGCGTCACCGTAAGCAGCCATACCGCCAGCGGCGGCGGGTTCAATAACGTGAAGTACCTGGCGATCCGGCCGAGCACCGGACAGCCGGAAGCGGTCTACCTGGCGCTCCATTACCTCGATGCGCCGATCGAGTACTACACCAATCTCATCCGGCTGCAGGAGCTGGCCAAGGCGCGCAACGTTCTGGTGCTGGTGCCACAGGCGCCCTCTGCCATCAATTCACTCCCGATCGCGGGGCTTCCTCTGCCAGCGGAAATCAGGGTCCTGTCGCGCTGGCCGACGCAGGCCAGTCAGCCGGTCGAGAGTTACCTGCAACTGCTGGACGCGGTGGTGACGAGTGCTCGCGGACTGTTCAATGCGCAGAACATTCCGCTTTACGCCGCAGGCCTCTCGAACGGCGCGCCGATGGCGTATTTCTACGCCTGCGGCCGGGCTCAAAACGTGGACGCGATCCTCAGCGTGGCGGGCAACCAGCAGGCGGCCAACCTCGCGGTGTGCCGGCCTTCGCAGCCGGTCGGGGTGGTCATCATCCACGGTACGGGCGACGTGGTCGCGGCCTACAACGGACTCCCCGGCGGTCTTTCCATGCCGGTCCCGGAGATCTACACCGCGTTCAGGTCCCTGGACCAGTGCACGGGCGCGGATCGGAACGCTGCGTTGACCAGCAGCGCGGGGCGGACCGAAATCCGCTTCACGCTCCCCTGTGCGAATGCGCGCCGAGTCGTATTGGCCGCGACGCTCGGCGACGGCCATAACTGGCCGGGGGACGATCAGGCGCCTCTTGCCGGACTTCCCATAGACCTGTTCGGTGCCACCAAGGACGTCATCGACGCCACGATCCAGGGCTACGACCTGATGCGGTTCGCCGCCGGAAACTGAGGCGCCGCGGGCCTGCTAAGGCCGGTCCATCAGGGTTTTCAGCGCGTTGACACTCCCGGGGCTCGCACCTATCATGCGCGCCCCCGTTTCCCGGGGCCCCCGACGGCTGGGTACTCAATCCCTGTCGTCGTTTCTTTTCTCCGAAGCCGGAAAATCAGCAGTGCCAACGATCAATCAACTCGTCCGTAGCGGCCGCTCCGTGGCCAGCTACAAGAGCAAGGCCCCGGCTTTGACCTCTTGCCCCCAGAAGCGCGGCGTCTGCACCCGCGTCTACACCACCACGCCGAAGAAGCCGAACTCGGCGCTGCGCAAGGTCTGCCGTGTTCGTCTCACCAACGGCTTCGAAGTGATCGGCTACATCGGCGGCGAAGGCCATAACCTGCAGGAACACTCGGTCGTGATGATTCGCGGCGGCCGTGTCAAGGATCTTCCCGGTGTGCGCTACCACACCGTGCGCGGCGCGCTCGATTGCGCCGGCATCGACAAGCGCCGCCAGAGCCGTTCGAAGTACGGCGCGAAGCGTCCCAAGGAAGGCGGCGGTGCCGCTGCAGCCGCCAAGAAGAAGTAAGCGAGAGAAGACATGTCCCGTCGCCGCAAGCCTGTAATCCGGACCATCCTGCCGGACCCGAAGTACAAGAATCTCGTCGTCACCAAGTTCATGAACATGGTGATGGAAGACGGCAAGAAGTCGATCGCTGAGAAGATCGTCTACGGCGCCCACGGCCAGATCGCCACCAAGAAGTAGGTTGACGATCCTGCCGCCGTGCTGCAGCAGGCGGACGTCGTCAAGCGCTTCGCGTTCCGCAGCCGGGCCGTCGCGCTCCTCCTTGCTCCGTCCGGCGACGCCCCGGCCCCGACCCCGGCGGCGGACCCCAGGGCCCTCCGCGCGCGGCTCGACGCGACCGTGCGGGATCCCGGCGCGCTGTTCGCGCACGCGTGCGCGCTCCCTCCGGCGGAGGTGCTGCGCCTCCACGCGCTCCTGTCTCCGCAGCCCCCGACGTAGGGGACCCGGTAGAGTCGGCGCCCCCGGGAGGGTCCCGATGCGCCGTGTGCTCCTGCTCCTGCCGCTCTTCTGCCTGCTCGCCGCGTGCGGCGACGACGCGCCCGACCCGCGGCACGTCGTCCTCTCGTACGGCGACCGCGACCGGCCGTACATGCCCCTGCCCGAAGCGGTGGCGAAGCAGATTGCCGGCGACCTGGAGGAGATCGGCTTCCGGGTCGAGCTGCGGAAGGAGGAGTGGGGCGCGTACCTCGACAAGACCAAGCGCGGCGACCACCAGATGGCGCT
>CAZXXM010000199.1:0-6225 GCA_964644715.1 uncultured Salinisphaerales bacterium | reverse complement strand
TCGTATCCCCGCTCGTCCCCTCATTCGGGGTGTAAGTGATCGTGCCGTCGGGATTCAGCGTCAACGTGCCGTTCGGGGCATCACCCATGCCGATGATCGTGAGCGGACTGCCTTCAGGATCACTGTCGTTGCCCATCACATTGATCGTGATCGGCGTGTTCGCTGCCGTCGACACGCTGTCGTTGGCGGCCACCGGCGGCGCGTTGACCGGCTCGGGCTCGGCGTCCGACTTCAGCGTCGGAACGAATTGATGCTCGAGATCGGTGTTCGTGAGGCCGGCCGACGAAGTGGACAGGCCGGAAACGGGACCGACGTCTTCGACGATGCGGAGCAGGCGAACGAACCCATGGCTGTCGTCCGCAGGAGCGCTCGAACCCGCAGCCGTCGCCTCGAGCAGCTGATCGAGGTTCTCGTTCCCGAGAATCGCCTTCACCAGGGGATCGACCGCGGCGACCTGGGTTTCATCCGCAGCCGGATAGCCGGTGGTCGACAGTTCGGCGGTGATCGTCACGCTCTGGCCGGAGCCGATCGTGACCATGCCACCGTCGTCGAGCTGGAGGACGACCTGGGCACTGGCACCGGAGAGCACGACATCACCCTCGCGCAGTTGATCGCCGACCAGCAGCACGCGGATCTTGCCGTCAGCCGTCTTGACCTCGGCGGCGCCCTGAACGGAAACCACGGTGCCGATAATGTCGCTTGCCATCTGAATCTCCCAGGCGGACGAAGGCCGCATCAACTCGAAAGTAGGGAGACTCTAAGCGGCGACCTCGGCACTCAGATATTGGACCGAGGTACAGGGTGGCGGGCGCCCGACGAATGGGTCAGGTGACGTCGCTTCCGGCAAGGTTGCGGCCGCGCAAGGCCAGTACCAGCTGCAGGCGATCACGCACGTGCAGCTTCTCGAAGATGGTGCCCATGTGGGCCTTGACAGTACGCGGGGTGATGTCGAGCCGTCTGGCCACTTCCTTGTTCGAGGCCCCGCCCGCCACGATCAGCGCCACGTCGCGTTCGCGCGGCGTGAGAACCGCCAGCGGGTTGGAAGCGGCGTCAGCGGGCGCCGGAGCCGTCGCAGGAGCAGCAGCGAACCGCGACAGGGCCGAAGCCGCACGATTCATCAGATCGGCGCCGAGCCACAGGCCGCCGTTCGAGACCACGAGCGCGACCTGGCGCAGCATTTCCGGCGCCGCCATGGCGTGGCAATAGCCCCCTACCCCGGACTCGAACGCGAGCATGCCTTCGTCGGCGCTGGGGCTCAGCGTCAGGGCGACCAGCGGCCACTCCGGCCGCGTGATCCGAAGAGCGCCGAACGAGGTCCGGAACGAGACGTCCAGCCACACCAGGCCGTACTCGATCTGCGGCAGCTGCAGCGCGGTCTCGACGTCGGCCACGACGTCGAGATCGCCGAACGCCTCGCGCCATCGCGTCTGCACGCCATCCTGCCGCGCCACGAACAGATGTTTTCTCAACGTTCCCTCAGCGCGTTGGCATGTGCCCGCAGTACGGGCTTGAGCAGATAGGACAGCACGGTCTTTCGGCCCGTGATGATGTCCACCTCCGCCACCATTCCCGGGATGATCGGAAGACCATCGCCAAGCGAGGTGTTGTGCGTCCGGACCCGGACGACATAGAACGCATTTTCCCGTTCGTCCACGACGGTATCGGCCGCGATCTGTTCGACTTCACCGTCGAGACCGCCGTAGATCGAAAAATCGTAAGCGGTGAACTTCACGGTCGCCGGCTGTTGTGGACGCAGAAACGCGATGTCCCGCGGCACGATGCGCGTCTCTAGCAGCAAGGTGTCGTCCAGCGGCACGATTTCCACCAAGGTATCGCCCGCCTGGACGACGCCTCCGACGGTGTTGACTAGCACACGCTTCACCGTTCCCCGCACGGGCGAACGCACCTCCGCCTTCTTGACCCGATCGGCCAGCGCGTCGCTCGACTCGGTGAGGCTGTTCAACTTCGCCATCGTCTCGGACAGATCGGTCCGCCAGCGATTGCGGAAATTGAGCGTGTATTCCTCGACCTTGCGATTGGCCTCGGCAAGCGCCGCCATGGCAGCCTGAATCTTGGTTCCGGCCAACCTCTGCTCGCCCGAAAGCGCCACGACCGCGCGATCCAGCCGCAGAATTTCCACCTCCGAGACGGCCCCGCTGGCCACCAGGGGGCGCGTCACCTCGAGTTCGCGGGTCGCCAGCTCCAACTCGCGGGTCGCCTGGCTTTTCTGGGACGTCGCCGCCTGGATTTCCTGCTTGCGCTGCTCCACTTGCTCCTTGGCGATGGCGATGCCGGCCTCCAGCTCTCCCCGGCTGGACTCGAACAGCGCCGTTTCGCGGGCCACGATGTCGGGTGCTTCCGCGGCCTCGTCCTTCGGCGGCTCGAAATTCGTGTCGTTGGTCAGGGCTTCGAGGCGCGCCGCCTTGATTCGCAAGGCCAGATACTGCGAGCGGTTGTCGCGCAGGTTCGACTGGAAGCGCGTCGGATCGATACGCAGAAGCAAGGCACCCGCCGCCACCTGCTGCCCGGATTTCACCAGGATCTGCTCGACGACACCGCCGTCGACCGACTGCACGACCTGGAGTTGGGAAGACGGAATGACCCGCCCTTCTCCCTTGGTCACTTCGTCGACCTCGGCGAACGCAGCCCACACGAGCAGCGCCGCCAGCACGGCGGCCGTCCATCGAAGCAGCGCGCGGGCACGCAGCGGCTCTTGCTGTAGCACCGCCCAGTCGGCATCCGCGCCCCATCCGGCGCTGCGATCGGGCTCCGGCGGCACCCATTCCTTCAGCCGCGCCTCGATCCAGCGCGAAATCCGTTGCGACCTCGTCTCGCGGGCGGGATCTTTCATCCGGCTTTCTCGATTCGCCCATCGCGCAGCGCGGCAACCACGCGGTCCTTCGGTCCGTCTGCCACGATGCGCCCGCCGTCGATGACGATCAGGCGATTCACCATCTCCAGCGGCGCCGTGCGGTGCGTCACCAGGATCAGGGTCTTGTCGGCCATGATGGCGCCCAGCCGCTTGCGCACGGCCTCCTCGGTGCTGTGATCCATGGACCCCGTCGGTTCGTCCAGCAGCAGGATCGGCGGATCTCCGAGAACCGCGCGGGCCAGCCCGACCCCCTGCCTCTGGCCTCCTGAAAGCGTCTCGCCGCGCTCACCCACCAGCATGTCGAATCCGCGCGGATGCACGTTGACGAACTCGTCGATGCTCGCGACGTGGGCTGCACGAACCAGCGCTGCATCGTCCGCCAGCGGTGCGCCCATGCGCAGGTTCTCCCGCAAGCTGCCGTAGAACAGGACGATGTCCTGGGACAGGTAGCCGATGCTGCGCCGCAGCTGCGCCGGATCGAGCTGGCGAACGTCCACCCCGTCCACCAGCACGGCGCCCTGCTCGGGTTGATACAGCCCGAGGATCAGCTTGTTGAGGGTCGATTTTCCCGAGCCGACCCGGCCCAGGATGCCCACCTTCTCGCCGGCGCGGATGCGCAGGCTCACGTTGCGCAGCGCGGCGTTCTCCTGGCCGGGATACTTGAACGTGACGTCCTTGAATTCGATGTCGCCCGACAGCTTGGGCCGGCTGACGAAGCTCGACTCCTCGGCGCGTTCGACCGGCGAGGCCATGATCTGGTCCAGCGAAGCCAGCGACGTGCGCGCGCTGTGGTACTGCAGCATCAGCCCGGCCGCCTGCCCCAGCGGTGCCATCGCGCGCATCGACAGGAACGTCGTCGCGATCAGCCCGCCCATCGACAACTTCTGGTCGATGATCAGGTACACGCCGAGTACGACGTTGGCGACCGAGACCAGCTGTTGAACGAATTGCGCGCCGCCCAGCGCCCCGGTCGACAGCAGCCGCAACTCGGTGGAGATGCGCGCCACGAACGACGAGCTCTCTTCCCACTTGCGCTGCACGCTGCCTTCCGCGCCGAGCGACTTGACGGTCTCCAGCCCCACCAGGCTTTCCACCAGGATCGAATTTCGCATCGCGGCGGCGCGATACGTGGTTTCCGACAGGGCATGCAGCGGCCCCTGGAGCGCCCAGGTGTACAGGATCACGATGACGATCCCGATCAGCGGCGGCAGAACCAGTGGCCATGCGATCCACCCGATGACCACCAGGAACAGCAGCGCGAACGGCAGATCGATCAGCGTCGCGACCGTGGCCGAGGTGATGAAGTCCCTCACCCGCTCGAACGAGCGCAGATTGGCCGCGAACGATCCGGCCGAAACTGGCCGCTCGGACATGCGCAGGCCCAGCACGCGTTCCATGATGTAAGCGGAGAGGCGCACGTCCACGCGGTTGCCGGCGAGATCCAGAAAATGTCCGCGCACCGTCCTCAGGGCCAGATCGCCGAGCAGAACCAGACCGACGCCGATGGCCAGCACCCACAGCGTATCGACGGCGTGGTTGGGGACGACGCGGTCGTAGACATTCATGCTGAACAGCGGCATGACGATCGCGAACAGGTTGATGAGCACGGCGGCCGCGAGCGCGTCGCGATAGAGCCGGCTGTTTTCGCGCATCACGTCCCAGAACCAGTGCCCGCGCCGTTGCGGGCTCACTTCCGGCGCCCGGTCATCGAACCGGAAATTGGGACGCAGAAGGATGAAGGCTCCGGCGCTGTGCTTCTCGAAATCCGCCAACGCGATTTCGACTTCCCGGCTGCCTTGCGCAGGATCGCGAAGGCTGACGAGACCGCGCTCCAGATCCATCGCGAGGACGACGACGGCGCCATCGCCTTCCATCAACGCGATCGCTGGAAGGTTCTCGACGTCGAGCCCCGCCAGCCCCGAGCGCACCACCCGGGCGGACAGGCCTGCCCGTTCCGCGGCACGACCGACGAGTGCCGGCGTGAGTCGTCCGTCTACCAGCGGCAGACCTACCAGCGCTCCGTCCCGACTCAGGGCCCGGCCATGCCCCAATGCGATCAGCAGGAGGCTTTCCAGCAAGGTATCCGTAACGGCGTCGTTACTCACGATTCCAGCGCCTCGAACTCGGGTGATGACGTCGACCCGTTCCTCGATGCTTCGTTCAATTCGCTGATGTCCGAATCCGTAACCATCATTCAGGTGCGTTGACCGGACACGGCGCCGATGCGGCGCCGGCCTTCACAGAAGTCGCAATCGATTATTCGAGCAGCCGGAATTCGACCCGGCGGTTCGTCGCCCGGCCGGCTGCCGTGTCGTTCGTGGCCCTGGGCTGGCTCAGTCCATAACCCTTGGCCTGCAACCGGTCGGCGCTGACGCCCTGCGAAACCAGATAGCTCACGACCGATTCGGCACGGCCCTGGGAGAGCTTGGTGTTGTAGGCCGGAGAGCCGGAGTTGTCCGTGTGACCCGAGACTTCGGCGCGAACCGCGGTGTTCTGCTTCAGGATCCGCGCCACGTTGTCGAGAACGCCCTTCGAGGGCTCCGTCAGGACGGTGGAATCGAACGCAAAGCCCACGCCCTTCAACACGACCGCTTCTTTCTGGGCGCATCCCACGGCATCCACCTTCGTGCCGGGCGCCGTGTTCGGGCAGAGATCTCCCGAATCGGGCACGCCATCGCGATCGGAGTCCGACGGAGCGGCGGCGACCGGTGCCGCGGCGACGGTGTAATCGACCGTCGTGCCCGCTTCGTCCTTCGGGTCGGCCGAGCAGAGCGGCTTGGTCCGTTCTTCATCGTTTCCGAGCGAGGCACGCGTCGGCAGGCCTTCGCGTGAAATTCCGATCGACTGGCGGATTCTGCCGAGACCCGCGAGCGTGCGGGCGGCCGCGATCGAAGAATTGAACTGGCCGATCGTGTATGCGCGCTGCGCCTCGAAATATTCGTTCTCGGTATCGAGAAGATCGAGCAGGGTCCGCTGCCCGATCTGGAACTGGTTCAGATAGGCGGCCCGCGTCTTGTCGGTCGTGTCCTTGTGCTTCTTCAGGTAGACCAGCTGGGTCTGCAGACGGCGATAGTCGTTGAGCGCGATTCTCAGGGTCTGCCGCACATCACGGCACGTGGCTTCCTGATTGTCCTCGGCCACCGAGAGCAGATGCTCCGCCTGGGAGACCGTTGCCTTGGTGGCGCCGCCGGCAAAGAGGTTGTAGTTCAGAACGATTTCGGCGCGGCTGTCGGTCGATTCGCCGGTGACGCGATCCAGATCGTTGCCGTATTCCGACCGCAGTCTCAGATCCACCCTCGGCTGGTAGCCGCTCTTGCGGTTGCGGAGCTGTTCCTTGGACGCCTCGATGCTTT
>CAZXXM010000198.1:0-6254 GCA_964644715.1 uncultured Salinisphaerales bacterium | reverse complement strand
GGGGCAGCAGGGACCGCGAATTCTGCGGGATATTCGACGTCCACGAAATAAAGGCCACAGGCCGGCGCATTCATGCCGGCCTGCGTGCGCTGCCGCGACGCCAGGATTTCTCCGATCCAGGCCTCGGACCGCTTGCCGCTGCCGACTTCGGACAGGCTGCCGACGATGTTGCGCACCATGTGGTGCAGGAAGGCGTTCGCGCGCACGTCGATCACCACGAAGCATCCATCGCGGCGCACGTCGATCGAGTGGACGTTGCGCATCGGCGTGCGCGACTGGCATTCGGCGTCGCGGAAGGCGCTGAAGTCCTGCTCCCCGAGTAGCGCCTGCGCCGCGCGGTGCATCGCGTCGGCGTCGAGCGGCCATGCCACCCAGGCGGCACGCCCTTCGAGCAGGGCGGAGCGGAACCTCGCGTTGTGGATCACGTACCGGTAGGCGCGCGAGCGCGCCGAGAAACGCGCGTGGAAATCCTCGCGCACGGGCTGCACCCAGCGCAGCGCGACGTGCTCGTGCAGATAGGTGTTGACGCCCAGCAGCCACGCGTGCGGCGTGCGCCGGGCGTCGGAATCGAAATGGATGACCTGGTGAAAGCCGTGGACACCGGCATCGGTACGCCCGGCGGCGACGGTCTGGATGGGATGATCGGCAACGCGCGACAACGAGGCTTCGACCTCGGTCTGCACCGAAGGCGCATGGTGCTGCGCCTGCCAGCCCGAGAACGAACTGCCGAGATACTCGACCCCCGCGGCCCAGCGGCTCATCCGCGCCGCATCACGAGGCGATGACACCCAACCGGTCGGCGCCCTAGCCGCTCAGGCGCTCGCGCAGCTGTTCGGCCTCGCGCTTCTGCTCTTCGGTACCCGACGCCGTGACCTGGTCGAGCAGGCTGCGCGCCATCTCGGCGTCGCCCATCTCCACGTAGACCCGCGCCAGATTCAGGCTGGTGGTCGCGTCGTCGCTGGAGGACGACGACGCCTCGTCGGCGAGCGGATCGTCGATGACCATCGGCTCGATCTCGTCGAGCCGCACGTCGAGATCGCTCTTGCCCGGCCCCGAAACCTCCGTGCCGCCGAGATCGAATTCCTGGAAATCGATCACGTTGGATGCCGGCGGTGGCGGCGTCGGCTTCTTCGGCTTGTCGACCCCGCTCAGATCGAACTCGCCGAGATCGAATTCCAGCGACTGGCTGGCCTGCGCGGCGAGCTGGTCGGTCTTGCTCGGCAGCTCGAGCTCTTCGAGGTTGAACTCGAGCCCTTCGTCGACCTTCACCGGCACGATCTGTGTGGCATCGTCGTCGAACGTCAGATCCAGCACCGTGTCGGTGCTGGTGCTGGTGCTGGCCTCTCCGGCGGCGAAAAGGCCCGACGCCGGTACCAGCTGGCGTCCCATGATCGCGATCTTGTTCCACTCGTCCGAGCTGATCTCGCCCTTGAGCGTCTGCGCCGTCTGCTCGAATTCCGTGGCCTTGCCGGCCGCGAAGTAAGTCTCCGCGAGCTTCACGCGCAATTCGGGGCGATTCGGGGCGCGGGCCGAGGCCTGCTGCAGCAGCAGTGCAGCCTCGTCGTACAAGCCGTAGGCGAGGTGGAAATCGGCCTCGGAGATCGGATCGTTGTCTCCGAGCTTGATCTCCATGGTGTTCGCCTGGAACTGCGAGGTCACCGCCATTTCCGCCTCGTCCATCGGACGGTCGGATGCCAGCGAAGTGGGTCCCGTGTACGCCGGGATCTTGCTGGTGGTGACCATCCGCGTGCGGTCTTCGTCGTCGTCCGCGGCCGGCACTGCCACGCGCGTGGCGTCGTCGTCGATCTGGCGGCCGAGCTCTTCGAGTTCGTCGCGCGCCGAGTGGGCACTCTTTGCCGGGAAGGAGCCGGTGGCCCCCATGCGCGGAGCCGGAATGCGGGTGGTTTCGCGGGCGGCGCGCTCGTAATCGCGCTGCGCCTTGCGCTCGCGCACGGCACGCCAGGCGACGAAGGCGATCAGCAGCACGATCAGTGCGATGAACACGGGCAGCAGCTTGGTCAGCCAGCCCACGATGTCCACGCCCTGCGCTTCGGGAGCCGGTTCCGCGGCAGGCGGCGCCTGCGTCGTCGCAGCGGCATCCGTCGCCGGGCCGGTCGCCGTAGCCGGTGCGGCGGGGGGCGTCTCGACGTTGACCTTCCCTTCGGCGTCGACGTCACCCGAGGCGCTTTCGACATCGCCGGCGGACGGCGTGCCGGACGGGGCCGCGGCCGTCTCAGGTGTCGGCGCGGCTTCGGAAGCGGTCGTCGACGGCGCAGCGGGAGCAACGGCGGCTGGCGGGGCTTCGACGACTTCCGGCGGCGCTGCCGGCTTGGCGGGAGGCGCCGGAGGCGGGAATGAGGACGAGGACAGCGTCGAGGACTCGGCCGGTCCGGTGCCGATCTCCGAGCTCAATTCCAGCACGCGCGCCCGGGAGGCCGCGTTGCCGAGCTTCTGCATGGCGTCTGCGCTGGGAACCTGCAGCCGGGCGCCCGCACGCAGATGGTCGATGTCGCCGCCCCGGAACGCGCCCGGATTGGCTTCGAACAGGGCGAGCATCGCCTGGTCCAGGCTCACGCCGGCCGGCTTCACGGCCTGCGCGATCATCCACAGCGTGTCGCCTTCGCGAACCGGGCCGTACAGGCCGTCTTCGCCGAACGAGGCGCCCTGCGACGAAGCCGGTGCGCCCGCGGTGCGCCGTGGCGGCACGTCACCGCGCGCTTCTTCGGGCGTCTGAAAGAAATCCGTGTCGCCGCCCCGGCGGGCCGATGCGGTTTCGCCGCCGGCGGTGACCGCGGGATCGAGCAGCACGGTGTACTCGCGCAGCATGCGCGTACCGCCCGGCTTGCGGACTTCGATCAGCAGGGTCAGCAGGGGTTCGCGTGCGATCTCGCCACTGCTCAATTCCACACGCGGGTTCGGACCGTCGGTGATGGCCTCGACGCGGATCGAGGAGAGGTAGCCGGAGCGGTCCAGCCCGGCGCGTGCGAAATCCTGGTTGTCGGCCACGCGGGCACGAACGTTTGCGGCTTCTTCGGGAGTCAGCGACGTGAACGGGATGACCGCGGAGAAACGCTGGTTGAGCCCCGACCGCACCTTGATGTCGCCCAGTCCCAAGGCGTGCGCCGGCATCACGGCCGTCAACGCACACAGTGCCGCCGCGACTGACAGTCTTCGCAACATATCGTCTCCCTCGACGCTCGCCCGGCGCCGCCCCTCGGTGCCTGAACTTACATGAGCTTGGGCGTGTAAGCCCTTTTATACAGGATAAAAGGAGGCATGCCCATCGACGGCGGGGCGTCCGCTTCCCGGCGCGACCCGGGCCTTGCGAAGGCCGTCCCTCCCCCCGCTTCACCGGGGGAAGGGACGAAGCCGGAAGCGGTCAACCCGCCCCCGGAGAGGCTCAACGCGCGAGCAGGATCCGCAGCATGCGACGCAGTGGCTCGGCCGCGCCCCACAGCAGCTGGTCGCCGCAGGTGAAGGCCCCCAGGTACTGCGGACCGAAGTTGAGCTTGCGCAGACGTCCGACCGGCACTTCGAGCTTGCCGGTGACGGCGGCCGGGGTCAGGTCCCGCATCGAGGCTTCGCGGGTGTTGGGGATCAGCCGCACCCAGTCGTTGGATCCGCGGATCATGGCTTCCAGCTCGGCCAGCGGCACGTCCTTGTTCAGCTTCACGGTCAGCGCCTGCGAATGGCAACGCATGGCGCCGACACGCACGCAGATACCGTCGACCGGCACCGGGTTGCCCTCGCGGCCCAGGATCTTGTTGGTCTCGGCCTGGCCCTTCCACTCTTCCTTCGACTGGCCGTTGTCGAGCTGCTTGTCGATGTACGGGATCAGCGAGCCCGCCAGCGGCGCACCGAAGTGTTCCGTCGGGAAGCTTGCAGAACGCAGGGTCTCGGCGACCTTGGCGTCGATGTCGAGGATCGGGCTCTTCTCGTCCTTCAACTGCTCGGCCACCGCCGCGTTCGCCACGCCCATCTGCTTGAGCAGCTCGCGCATGTTCTGCGCCCCGGCGCCGGACGCCGCCTGGTAGGTCATCGCGCTCATCCACTCGACGAGACCGGCACGGAACAGGCTGCCGAGCGCCATCAGCATCAGGCTCACGGTGCAGTTGCCGCCGATGTAGTCCTTCACGCCGGCGTGCAGCGCGCTGTCGATGACCTCGCGATTGACCGGGTCCAGGATGATCACGGCGTCGCTCTTCATGCGCAGCGCCGAGGCCGCGTCGATCCAGTAGCCCTTCCAGCCGGCGGCGCGCAGCTTCGGATACACCTCGTTGGTGTAGTCGCCGCCCTGGCAGGAAATGATCGTGTCCATACCCTTGAGCGCGTCGACGCTCATCGCGTCCGCGAGGGGAGCGATGTCCTTGCCGACGTCCGGCCCCTTCCCACCCACGTTCGACGTGGTGAAGAAGTGCGGCTCGATCAGCGCGAAGTCCTTCTCTTCCTGCATGCGCTGCATCAGGACCGAGCCCACCATGCCGCGCCAACCGACGAATCCGACTTTCATCATTTGTATGTCCCGATCTGGAAAATCAAAAAGCATTTGACGCAAAGATCGCAAAGGGAAAAGAAAGGACGCGAAGGTAAAGATAAAGATGCGGACTTTGCGGGCGATCAAATCAGAGTCTCAGCCCCAAAGACCTTTGCGTCCTTTCTTTTCCCTTTGCGCCTTTGCGTTAGCCTTTCGTTAGCCTCGCAAGGCAGCAACGACGGCGTCGCCCATCTCGCGCGTGCCAATGATCTTGTCGCCCTTGGACGCGATGTCGCCCGTGCGGTGACCCTGCTGCAAGACCTTCTTCACCGCCGCCTCGATGCGGTCCGACACCGCGGCGTTGTCGAAGCTGTACTTGAACATCATCGCCACCGACAGGATCGTCGCCAGCGGGTTGGCCTTGTTCTGGCCCGCGATGTCCGGCGCGCTGCCGTGGATGGGCTCGTACATGCCCTTGTTGTTCACGTCGAGCGAGGCCGAGGGCAGCATGCCGATCGAGCCGCCGAGCATCGAGGCTTCGTCCGAGAGGATGTCGCCGAAGATGTTGCCGGTGACGATCACGTCGAACTGCTTGGGCCGGCGCACGAGCTGCATCGCGGCGTTGTCCACGTACATGTGGCTCAGCTCCACGTCCGGATAGTCCTTGGCCACCTCGATGACGACCTCGCGCCAGAAACGCGAGGTATCGAGCACGTTCTCCTTGTCCACCGAGCAGAGCTTGCGCGAACGCTTGCGCGCGGCCTCGAAAGCGACGCGCGCGACGCGCTCCACCTCGGGCCGGCTGTAGTGCATCGTGTCGAAGCCTTCGTCGTGACCGTCGGCGGTCTTGCGGCGGCCGCGCGGCTGGCCGAAATAGATGTCGCCGGTGAGTTCGCGCAGGATCAGGATGTCGAGATTGGAGATCAGCTCCTTCTTCAGCGGCGAGGCATCGGCAAGTTCCTCGAACACGCGCGCCGGGCGCAGATTCGCGAACAGACCAAGATCCTTGCGGATGGCCAGCAGGCCGCGCTCGGGACGCAGCTCGCGCGGCACCTCGTCGTACTTCGGTCCACCCACCGCACCGAGCAGGATCGCGTCGGCTTCACGCGCGGCCTTCTGCGTCGACGGCGGATACGGATGGCCCTCGGCATCGTAGGCCGCGCCGCCGAGGTGACCGAACGTCCACGCGATGTTCTCGCCGCCGGCCTTCAGTACTTCGAGCACCTTCACGGCTTCGGCCAGCACTTCGGTACCGATGTAGTCGCCGGGGAGAATCAGGATCTTCTTCGTCATGAGGAGGGTATTTCGGGTTTGAGAGGTTTACGGCAACGGCTGACGCAAAGGCGCAAAGGGAAAAGAGAGAACGCAAAGAAAGAAAAGAAAGTTAGAAACGGGCTCAAGTGCGCCAATCAGCTTCCTTTGCGTCCTTTCTTTTCCCTTTGCGCCTTTGCGTTCGTCTTTGAGGAAGCTTCGATTACGCGAACAGCCACGGCGCCTCGACACGCCGACGCGCTTCGTAGGCGTGGATGTCGTCCGCGTTCTGCAAGGTCAGGCCGATGTCGTCGAGACCATTGACCATGCAGTGCTTGCGAAAATCATCGATCTGGAACGGGATCGACTCGCCCGACGGCGTGACCACGGTCTGCGCAGGCAGATCGATCGTCAGCGCGTAACCGGGTGTGGCCTCGACTTCGCGGAACAGGCGGTCGACGACGTCCGCCGGCAATACCACCGGCAGGAAGCCGCCCTTGAAGCTGTTGTTGAAGAAGATGTCGGCGAA
>CAZXXM010000197.1:0-6282 GCA_964644715.1 uncultured Salinisphaerales bacterium | reverse complement strand
GACTACCAGCGCAGCCTCAAGCACTGGAAGCACCGGGTGATCTGATCGACGCGACGAACGTCGAGCACGCGAAGCACCTGATGGATCCCATCATGTTCAAGCAGGTCTCCGAGATGGGCCGCCGTCTGCGCGTCCGCGCGCCGAACAAGGACATCACGCAGTTCTTCCCGCACGCCTACCTCGAAGCCACGCTGAAGAATTCCGGCAAGGCCAGCTTCGACGAGACCGGCAACGTCGTCGAGACCGCCACCAAGGGTCCTTGGATCGGCGGCAATCCGTTCCCGGACATCAAGACCGGCCAGGAAGGCATCGCCAACCTGACCCTGAGCTGGGGCCGTCACGACATGTCGCAGTACGCGGTGCGTTCGTACTCGCTCAACCCCGACGGTTCGCCTGCGTATACGTACGACCTGTACTGGACCGAGCTGAACACGACGGCGCGTACCGAAGGCGAGGCGGTGTTCCAGGGCAAGAAGGACATGCTCCGCTACCAGTCGGTGTTCTTCACCGCGCCGCAGGAACAGGCCGGCGCTTCGTTCCTCGTGCCCTGGTACTACGATCAGCGCAAGTTCCCGGACATCTACGGCTACCTGCCGCAGTTCCGTCGCGTGCGCCAGTTCCCCGCCAACCAGCGCTTCGAACCGATCGTTCCGGGTCTGTCGTTCTTCCTGTCCGACGCCTGGGGCGCGGGCGATCCGATGCTGACCTGGGGCAACACGAAGATCGTCGGCCGCGGCCCGCTGCTCGTTGCCGGTGCCGGCAACTTCAAGGGCAAGTCGAACGCAAACTGGGAGAACCACTCCTGGCACGGCGGTCCGAAGGGCAAGACGTTCATGGAATACACCGTTGAACTCGCCCCCGAGTGCATCGCGATCGAGTCGGAGCCCACGGGCTATCCGCGCGCGCCGGTCGGCAAGAAGAAAGTCTGGGTCGATGCCCGCAACGGCATGCTGGTGGCCTACATCACCTTCGATCGTCGCGGTCAGCTGTGGAAGCAGGTGGACGCCGCGTTCGGTCCGCAGATCGAAGACGACTTCGTCAACAAGGATCGTCACGGCAAGCCGCACTGGTCCTGGACCAACGTGCACTTCCACGACATCCAGTCGGGACGTATGGACTTGTTCAACCACTGCAAGCAGATCGCCGGCGGTTACGCGAGCCAGTACGAAGCACCCGGTGGTGACGAGAAGGCGATCGTCGACAAGTTCTGCACGCAGGCCGCCATCGCGCGTCTGGGCGCGGTGTAAGGCTTCGGGTCTTCGGACGTAAACGTAGAAAAAAGCAGCGCTCCCCGGCCGGCTCGCGAGCCGGCCGGGGAGTTCAACGAATGATTCGGTTTTCTGGGGGGAAGGGAATGATGCGTCGGCTGATGGGTGCGGTGCTCGGAATCGCGATGGCGACCGCCAGCTATGCAGTGGAGGCTCCGGCCCAATCGGGCGGCGTGCTCAAGACGATCATCCAGGGCATCCCTCACTCAGCGCTGTTCGGTTTGTCGCTCGATGCGAACGTAGGCACCGCGGTGGGTGCCGGCGGTTCGATCTTCGAGAGCACCGACGGTGGCGTCACCTGGAAAGGCGTCGACAAGGCGCCGACGAAACTGGCGTTCTTGTCGGTTTCGCGCCGGGGTGACAAGGCGATTGCGGTAGGCCAGGCGGGTGTCGTCGCCGTGCGCGATGGCAGCGGCTGGAAGCTTTCGGATAGCGGCGTGCCGGCACGCCTGCTCAGTGTCGAGATGAACGCCTCGGGCCTGGCTTTCGCCGGCGGCGAGTTCGGCACCTTGCTGAAGTCGACCGACTTCGGCGCCAGCTGGTCCTCGTCCGCGCCGGACTGGGCGTCGATGGCCAGCGCGGAACACTTCGGTACCGGCGAACCGATGATCTACGCGGTTTCGGTACAGGACTCGGGGCAGATCACCGTGGCCGGTGAATTCGGCGTGATGCTCCGCTCGGAAGATGCGGGTGCGACGTGGCGCGTGCTGCGCCCGATCAACCCCGAGGCCGCGACGCTGCACGCCTTGCACCTCGCGCCGAGCGGGCAGAACAGTTACGTCGTCGGCCAGACCGGCGAAATGCTGATCTCGACCGACGGAGGCGAGACCTGGGGCAAGTGCGACATCGGCACGGAGCTCAATTTTCTCGGTGTGGCGGCCTCGCCGTCCGGCCAGGTGGTCGTGACCGGCATGCGCGTGATGTACCGCAGCCAGAACAACGGCATGAGCTGGACGCAAATCGAAGAAGGCGACACCAAGACCGACTGGTATCAGGCGGTGCGGACCGACGCGGGCTCCGGGCGGATCCTCGCGGTGGGCCACGCGGGAAAGATCATCCAGATTGGCGGTTGAAGTCGCTTGACCAGTGGGGATTGGGCAGTGAGGTGACGCGCGCTGAATGGCGCGGCGCCCGGGGTAATAACGAAATTAATCTTTAGGAGGGAAGATCCATGAGTTTGCAACGGAAGCGGTGGATTGGCGCGGTCGCAGTGCTCGCAGCGTCGACGGCAACGAGCACCGCCGTCCAGGCGCAGAGCGAAATGGCAGGTGCGGTCGACCGCAAGCTGTTCGGTGGGGACTTCTCTTTCAACGCCCAGATCCGCGTCGAGACGGCGTTCAGCACGACGGGTCGCGCATCGCCGGCCAACCAGCGCGGTCTGTTGACCAACGGCCTCGCCGTCAAGCGCAGCGCCGGCAATCCCGTCGACGGCTACAACTCGACGATCCTGCCTGGCGCAGTGACCGACATTTTCGATCAGACCGGGCTGAACCTCGGCTCGGTCCTCGGCGGCACTCCGCTGGGGCCGACGGATGGCGTGTCCAACCAGAGCCTGGGCGGCCTGTCCGACACGTTCACGCGCTACGTCCCGATGGCGGACCAGACGGTGAACTATCACCTGTTCCGCTTCGAGGCGACGCCGAGCATCAACTGGGGCGCCTGGTCGCTGCAGACGCGCATCCGCGCGACCTACGACCCGGGCAAGCTGGGTTACGAAGAGTTCAACTTCAACGACTACAACGACATCAACCGTGGCTTCGAGACCGGAAGCCGCGACGCAGGTCGCCAGTACAATGGCAGGCCGGATTACCTGGGCTACGAGGTCGACGGAAAGAAGGATCCGTTGCTGTTCGAGCGCTCGGGAAAGAACTACCAGATCGATCTTCCCGCGTTCTTCGTGGAGTGGACCGGCGGCGATATGACCGTGCGCGTCGGCAACCAGTCCGTCGCCTGGGGCCAGTTGCTGTTCTTCCGCATCATGGATCAGGCCAACGGCCTCGATCTTCGTCGCCACTTCTTCATCGATCGCGCCATCGAAGAATTCGCCGACGAGCGCATGTCCGCTCCCGGTATCCGCTTCACTTGGCAGGCCACCGACCAGCTCCTGGTCGATGCCTTCGCCCAGCAGTTCATTCCGACGATCGTCCCGAACTCGAACACGACGTACAACATCGTCGATTCGCGCTTCATCCTTCACGACAACTATTTCGACGGTGACTACAACAGGAAATTCAACTTCGGCGTCCGCCTGAAGGCTGAATTCGGCAACTTCAACCTGCAGGCCATGGCCACCAGCAAGCTCAATCAGCTGGGCGCCATTCGTTGGACCAAGTCGAACATCAACAAGAAGCTGCCGGATACCAACACGCTGGGCCTGGCGTTCAACCAGTACTGCGAAGGCGTGCTCGGCTCGCCTTCCGGTCAGGGCTGCGGTCCGCAGCTCGCAGAGACGCCGTTCGAATCCGGTCCGGCCGGCTTGTTCGTGGCCGAAGAGTGGTTCGATCGCGCCGCGTACACCAAACTCGATCCGCTGCTCGGTTTGGCCAATATCGTCAACGAGTTTCAGCCGACGACGGGACAGCTTCTGACCGCGGCGCCCACCACGGCGCAGCAGGCGTACAACGAGCTCAACGCGTTCTTCATCGCACTCGAAGGCGCGCATGGTCACGTCGAGCGCAACTACTACCGCGAAGAGGTCTACGGCATCGGCGGCGGTTACGTGGCCGAAGGTGAGCCGGGCTCGCTGCTCGACCAGCTCATCATCAACCTCGAAGCCACTTACACCCCGGAACGCGCGTTCACGAATATCGGACTCGGGCAGGATCCAGTGCGTCGCGAGGAATACCAGATTGGCCTCGTGATGGAGAAGTATCAGCGCTTCTCGCAGAGCATGCCGGCCACCTACATGGTGTTCCAGTACCTCTGGCAGAAGGAGAGCAGCCTCGAAGGCTTGCTGCTCGATGGTTACGGCTCGAAGGCTTACTCCGACGTTGCACTGCAGGGCCGCGCGGTTCAGCTCACGAACAACGTGCCGGTCTCGAGCAATCCGTTCGCTCGCACTGGCAAGGAGTTCACGCCGGGCATCAGCGAAGGCGCCAACTACGTCGTGCTCGCCGCACTGCAGCCGTCGAATGCCTACATCTTCGAGTACAGCTTCGCGATGCTGATCGACGCGCAGGGCGGCGTCCTGGTGCAGCCGGCCGTGCAGTGGAAGCCGCGCGGCAACATGACCGTCAACCTGTTCTACAACTTCATCGACGCGGAAGTATGGGGCGGCAACGCGAACAACTCGTTCCTGAGCTTCATCGATTACGCGGAAGAAGTCTGCCTGCGACTCGGTTACCAGTTCTGATCCGTCTTTTGTTGCAACGACTCCTCAGCGCTAACCCTTTCTAGCGCTTTTGTATCCGGCGGTCGGTCCTTCCCCGACCGCCGGAATTTTTAATGCAGGAAGACGGAAAGGGCGAATATGAAACTTCTCAAGTACGACCACCAGTACAGCCGGCGACATTTCCTGAAGCAGGTTGCCAAGGGCAGCGCATCGGCGGGTGTGCTGATGTCGGCGTGGGAAGCGTTCGCCGCGACGGGTGAAGTCAGCAAGGCCTATCCCGACGAACTGCTGTCGATCGAGGGATACACCAAGGGCAAGATCAAGACAGGCGACGAGATCAACGCGTCGAACGTCGACCTGGTCAAGGAACTGCTCGAGCCGATCCGCTACGAGCAGATTCTCAAGCACGGTCGGAAGCTGAAGATCGTGAAGTCCACGACCGATGTGATGAAGCTGTCGCCGTGGGAATACATCGAGACGACGCTCAAGAATGCCGGCAAGGCGAAATTCAACGAGCAGGGCAACGTCGTCAACGCGGCGGATGGCCAGCCCTGGATCGGTGGCAATCCATTTCCGGATGCGAAATCCGGCATCGAGTTGGGGCCGCCACGACGCCTCGTTCTACGCGGTCAAGATCAACGACGTCGCCGTCGACGGCGAAACCCGCTTCCGCTACGCGGGTGGCTGGGCCGAGCTGAACACCGTTGCGCGCGTCAGCATGGATCCGAAGCCCTACTGGAACGAGCACAAGGACAAGCTCCGTTTCCAGACGGTTTTTTTCACGGCGCCGCAGCAGTTTCGCGGCACCTCGTTCATGAACGTCTGGGACTACGATCAGCGCAAGTTCCCGGCGCTGTATGGCTACGTCGCGGACTTCCGCCGCATCCGCCAGTTTCCCGCCGACCAGCGCTTCGAGCCGCTGCTGCCGGGCACCACGCTCTATCTTTCCGATGCCTGGGCCGCCGGCGATCCGCTGCTGACCTGGGGCAACTTCCAGATCGTCGATCGCGGACCCTTCCTCGCAGGCTTGTCGGGGTCGTGGAACGCGGAGAACGAGAACTGGGAGCACAAGACGCACGGCGGCCCGAAGGGCACGACGTTCTGGGATTCGACCGTCGAGCTCGTCCCCGAGGCGATCCTCGTGGAGGCGACGCCGACGGGCTACCCGAGAGCCCCCATCTCGAAGAAGCAGGTCTGGTTCGATGCGCGCAATCAGGTCGTCGTCGGCATGGTGACCTACGATCGCCGCAACCAGCCGTACCGCTCTTTCGACGGCGCGTATTCGGTCTACGAATCCGGCGACAAGAAATTCATGGATGGCCAGCATCCGTATTGGAGCTGGTGCCATGTGACCTGCTCCGACATCCAGACGGGCCGCGTGACGCGGCTCGAGCAGGTTCGCAGCGTCGAAGGACACAACAGCGGTGCCAACGATCCGAAGATGTACGACAAGTACCTGACCCAGACCGCCCTGATGCGGCTCGGCGCAAACTGACGCCCAGGATTTCGCCTCAAATTCTTTCTGAAACGACAACTGACCAACATGGACAACTTGCCCTTCCGATTTCGCCTCGCCAAATGGGTCATGGATCACCGTGTCGCGGTGTCGGTGCTGTTCGCGATCATCACCGTGTTCTTCCTGTTCGGCTTCCCGCACGTGGTGGTGAAGACGATCTTCAAGAA
>CAZXXM010000196.1:0-6328 GCA_964644715.1 uncultured Salinisphaerales bacterium | reverse complement strand
GTGGCCGCACGCATCAGCGAACTCGACCTGACCGATGGTCCGGTCACCGGCGGGCACGAACGCAATGCGACGGCCGCGCTGAGCTGGTATCTCAATCCCTTCCTGCGCGTCAGCGCCAACTACGTGAAGGTGCTCGATGTGAAGGGCGGCGCGTTCGACGGCGAAGAGCCATCGGTCTGGCAGATGCGTCTGCAGATCGCGATCTGATCGCGATTGGCCCCATTCCCGTCGTTCCCGTAGCCCGGACGATGTCCGGGTTGTTGCTCGCAATACGTGGCGCAACCCCGGACTTCGTCCGGGCTACGGCTGTTGCTCTCAGGCCTTGCTGGCGAGGATCTGCTCGACGATCGGTTCCATCTTCGTCAGGCCTGCAGCGCGTCCATAGGCAAGGGCCTCTTCCTTGGACTTGCCCTGTACCCAAGCCGAGCGCAGCGCGAACAGCGCGCCCACGCGATTGCTGCTGGCGCAGTGGACGATCGTCGGCTGGCCGGGCATCGCGGCCAGCGCGGCGTCGAGCTTGCGCGCGTTGTCCTCCGTCAGGTCGCCGCCGCCCGCGACCGGGATCAGCGTGTAGCGCAGCCCGAGCTTGGCGGCGAGCGCGGCTTCGTCGAAGCCCGCGTCCTCGGTCACCGGGCGCAGGTTGATCACGTGCTTGAGGCCGGCCGACGCCATCGTGGCGAAGTCTTCGGCCGTGGGCTGGCCGCCGGTCACGAGATCGGGAGAGGGCGAACCAGCGAAGGGGAACTCGACGTCGGTGATCTTCTTCATGGGGTTTTCCGTAGAGGGCGAGGATCGTGGGGATGGGAATGTGCCCGCGCCGCGCGTATTTCGCCAGCAGGCGGGTCCTCCCGGCGATCTGCCCGCTGGGCATCGCCGAACCGGACATCCGCTGAGGAAGTTTCGACGGGCGCCGGACGGCGGCCGTACAGCGGCGCGCTGCGCGTCTCAGTGAGGCCCCGCCATGCGCCGCAATTCCGTAGGCGTGGCATCGAAAGTACGCTTGAACGCCTTGGTCATGTGGCTCTGATCGTAGAACCCGGTCGTGCAGACGATTTCCTTCAGCGGCAGGTGACTTTGCAGCACCATTTGCCGTGCGCGCTCCACTCGCCGCCGCTGCACGTAGGCATGCGGCGGAGCGCCGAATCGATTGCGGAACAGCCGCGCGAAGTGGAACTGGCTGATGCCGGCCACCCGCGCCAGCGCCGCAAGCGTGAGCTCCGAGGCGAGATGGCTTTCGATGTAGTCCGCGATCCGGCGGCTCTGCGCCGGACTCAGCGCCCCCGGGCAGCGAGGCGTGCGCAGGTGTGCCTCGGCATGGTGGCGCAGGATGTGGATGCACAGCTGGGTGATCAATGCATCGGCATACAGCGCGCCGCCGATGCGTTCGTCATGCAGTTCCGCCGCCAGTGCGGCGACGACGTGCTGGATCACCGGATCCTGCAATTGGAACGACTCGCGAACGTGTACGCCATCCACATGGCGATCGAAGACTTCGGAGGCCATCGTCGCCAGCCGCCGCTCGTTGAGATACAGGACCAGGGCGCGAAAGTCGGTATCCCAGCGCCAGATGGATTCGAACCCTGGCCTGAGGATGGAAAAATCCCAGGGGCTCATCTGCGTCTGGCTTCGGATGGCTCCACACCGCAGCGCGATCTGCGCGCGGGTCTGCCAGGCAATCACCGCCACGTCGCGCAACGGCGGCACCTGCGTCTGGTGCGAATGGAATTGGTACATGCGCAGTTCGGCGCCGGACAACTGGCCGTCGCGCGTGGCGAACACGCATTCCGCAGGCACCCGACGGTCCACGCCGGTGGCATCCACGTCCTTCGGATTCGGGCTCGGCATGCGTCCTCCAACAAGGCTCGGCCGGGTCACCACGTGCAGGTGCCTGGCCTGTCGTCATTGCGTCCGCGAGTCTAGTCACCCCAGTACCAAGTACACCCATCCCCCGATCGAGGGAGAGACGTGCGTGCCATTCGCCGCGCCCACCCAGAGTAAGTGAATGCCTTTCACGGCGTGGGAAGGATTTGCGCGCGATGCGGTACGCGCTTGCTATCGGTCCGGGCCCACCGGCAACTCCCGCTATGGTGCTGGCGCTCACCGGTGGATAGGCGGCGACGCGTTACGACATGAACGAGGTCGTCGGGAAAAGCGGCGCTGATCCACGCAGGAAGCGTTTATCAAGGAAGGCCAGTCCCTCGGCGACGGAACTGGCGGAGTTCGTCGCCGGTGCCGGGTTCGCGAGGCAGATGCGCCGGACGGTCCGCGAAGACCGGGCGACGCCGCACGGACGTGCCGGCCGGTTCTCATGAAAATTAGAGAAAACAGGAGAGAACAAGATGGAGACGATTCACAAGCTGATCTCGTGCAACGGCGCCCGGATCCACGCGGTGGAGCGAGGCGAGGGACCGCTGGTCATCCTGATCCACGGCTTTCCCGAGTCCTGGTATTCCTGGCGGCACCAGATTCCCGCGCTCGCGCGCGCCGGCTACAAGGTGGTGGCCATCGACCAGCGCGGCTTCGGCAGCTCCTCCAAGTTCCGCGTCAACTCGGCCTACCGCATCGATCGCGTGGTCGAGGACATCGTGGCGCTGATCGACGCCTACGGCGAAAAGCAGGCCGTGGTAGTGGGCCACGACTGGGGCGCGCCAGTAGCCTGGACCTTCGCCTGGATGCATCCGCAGCGCTGCCGTGGCGTGGTCGGCGTGAGCGTGCCGTTCGCGGGCCGCGCGCTGATCGCGTTGCCCGGCTGCCCGTTCGGCGAGACGCGTCCGCGCGATTACCACATCGAGCTCGCCGGCCCCGGCCGCACGTTCTACCAGGACTACTTCTCCGAGCAGGACGGCATCATCAATGAAATCGAAAAGGACCTGCGCCGCTGGTACCTGGGCCTGACCTACACGGTGTCCGGCGAAGCGGTGGCCGCGGCGGTGGCCTCCGGCCGGGTGCCGGCGGACCCGGTAGAGGCGCTGCGCTACGGCCCGCTGTGCATGGCCAACGGCGCCAAACTCGAGGACGCGTTCGTGTACCCGGAGAAGATGCCGGCGTGGTTCACGGACGCGGACCTGGATTTCTACGTAGGCGAATTCGAGCGCGCCGGCTTCTCCGGCGGGCTGGCCTTCTATCACAACGTCGACGCCGGCTGGGAAGCGCTGGCTCCGCTGGAAAGCCGGCCGCTCACGCCGCCGGCCACCTTCATCGGCGGCGAATACGACGTGGCCACGATCTGGGGCGCCGAGGCCATCGCGCGCGCCCAGGAGAAGATGAGCGACTACCGCGGCAGCCACATCGTTCCGCGCTCCGGCCACTGGATCCAGCAGGAGTATCCGGACGAAACCAACCGCCTGCTGCTGGAATTCCTGCGCGGGCTCTGAGCGGACTTCGAGCAGGCGATGAATCGTTCGCGACGAGCGCCCCGTGCAGATTCGAGAACCCGATCCGGAGCGGCCTGCAGAACCGATCGGCCGGCTCATACCAAGGCCGACGATCTGGACGCGGGCGGCAAGCCGCCGAACCGCTACTCCGGCTTCCTCCGCCGTTCCAGCGGCAAGGGCGCCTGATGCGTTCGCACTCCGCCTTCCGCCCTTCGGGAGTCCATGCCCGTGGATGAGGTCCCGCCCAGCCGATTCGACGTGAGCGACGGTTCTCTCGTGCGCCGCGCCGCGCAGGCTGCCGGCATCGACGCGCCCGCGTTCCGCAGCGAGGTGCGTGCGTTCTGCGCCACACGCATTCCGCCGGACCTCGTGGAGTCGGCGCGCCGCCACCAGTACTACGACAAGGACCAGCGCGTGCGCTGGCAGCGACTGTTGCAGCAGCAGGGCTGGTTCGCGCCGCATTGGCCGCGCGCTTTCGGCGGCCAGGACTGGGGCGCGCTGCGCCGCCTGATCCTGATGGAAGAGCTGGAACTCGCCGGCACGCCCTGGCTCGCGCACTTCGGCATCACCTATCTGGGCCCGGTGTTGTGCCGCTACGGCACGCCCGCGCAGCAGGCGCGCTACCTGCCCGGCATCCTCGAATCCACGACCTGGTGGGCGCAGGGCTTTTCCGAACCCGGTGCAGGCTCGGACCTGGGCGCGGTGAGCCTGCGCGCGGAGCGCACCGACACCGGCTATCGCCTCAACGGCCAGAAGACCTGGACCACGATGGCGCAGTGGGCAGACATGATCTTCTGCCTCGTGCGCACCGCGCAGACTGCGCGCAAGAGCGATGGCCTGAGCTTCCTGCTGGTAGACATGCGCGCGCCCGGCGTCTCGGTGCACGAGATCGAAACCTACGACGGCTGCCGCCACGTCAATGAAGTGTTCTTCGCTGACGTGGACGTGCCGCTGGAAAACCGCGTGGGCGAGGAAGGCCAAGGCTGGGAACTGACCAAGTACCTGGTGCAGAACGAGCGCCTGATCGCCACCGAGATCGGCCTGGCCGGCCGGCACCTGGCAGGGCTGCGCGCGCGCATGGCCGCGCTGCCCGAGGAGCACACGCGGCATCTGCGCATGCGCGTGGCCGAACACGAGGTGCAGTACCGCACGCTGCGCGCCACCGCCTACGCCGCGGCCATCGCCACCGACGAGAAACGCAGCGGCGCCGACGACGCGTCGCTGCTCAAGATCCGCGGTTCGGAGTTGCAGAAGGCGCTGCTGGAAACCGCCATCGAACTGCCCGGCATCGACGGCCTCGCGTATCAGACCGAAGGTGTGCAGCGCACGCTGACCGAATACCGAGGCGGCGACGCGAGCGCGCCGGGCCTGATGTTCGAGCACCTGCACAGCCGCGTGACCAGCATCTACGGCGGCAGCAACGAGATCCAGCGCGGCATCCTGGCCCGCGCGCTGTTCTGAGAACCCGACATGGACAAGGACATGCTGGGCCTGTTCGAGGACGCACTGCAGCGTTTCAACCGTGAGCGCCACTCGCCCGCGCACCTGCTGGAACACATCCGACACGGCAGCCGACTCGAACACTGGCGCGAAATGGCGGAGCTGGGCTGGTTCGAGCTGGTCCTTGCGAACGACACGTCAAGTGACGCCGCCGGTAGAGCGCTGCCGAAGATGCTGCCGCTGCTTTCCATTTATCGCGCCGCGGGCGAAGGCCTGTGGCAGGAAGCCATCGACTGCGTGTTCGGCGCCGCGGCACTGATCGCGCACCACGCGCAGGGCACCGCACTACGCCGCGAATTGTGCGAGGGCCTCGCAAGCGGCAGCGCGCCGCTGGCCCATGCCGACCGCGAACCCGGCGATGGCTGGGACGCGCGCGCCGTCGCCACGCGCGCGCAGCGACTTGCGGAAGGCTTCGCCCTGAGTGGCGACAAGGTGGCGGTGGTCGAGGACGCGGCCTGTGTCGGCTATCTGATCAGCGCGCGCGACGTGGCGACCGGCCGCGCCGGCTGCTATCGCGTGGCGCGCGAAACGCCGGGTTTGTGCATCGCGCGCTATTGCGGCGTCGAAGGTCGCGCGCTCGTCGATCTGCACTTGGAAGGGGCGTCCGCGCAGTTCGTGTGCGAGGGCGAGGTGCTGGCGCTCGTGCCGCACTGGTCCGCGCTGCTGGCCGCCGCCGAGTCGGTGGGCATCATGCGCGGCGCGCTGAACGACACCGTGTCCTACCTGCAGCAGCGCCGCCAATTCGGCCGGCCACTGATCGAGTTCCAGGTCCTGCAGCACCGACTCGCCGACATGCTGATGCTGATGCGCGAAACCGAGGCGCTGTTGCACGAGATCGTCGAAGACCTCGACGCCGGACAGCTGCCCGCCCAGTACCTGATGCTGGTGCTGCGTGCGCAGGTGTCGCGTGCGCTGCGCCAGGTCACGCGCGAGGCGGTGCAGATGCACGGCGGCATGGGCGTGACCCAGGAATGCCGCGTCAGCCACTACTACCGGCGTGCGCTCACGCTCGACGGCCTACACGGCAGCGACATCTGGGCGCTCGATCGCCTCTCCCGCACCTGATCCGGAAACACGAGGTGCAGACCGGGCGCATCGAAGACGCGCTACTGCCAGAACCTCACCTTCAAGCGCCGGGCGGCCTGCCTGTCCTCTCGCAAGGGCGTGCTCGGCTGATATGCCGAGCGGTACTGGCCGGATCAACCGAGCGGTAGCACTCCCTGATGCGGACAGAGCGTCGGCGGCTCGGTCGAAGAATTTGCCGCAGGTGCCACGCGGGCCGCCTGCTGCGCCGAGATGAGGATCAACACGCCATTAAGGGGCTGGCGGAGTTCAACGTTTAATGTCGATCCGTCAGCCGTTGTTTCTTGGCCGCGAAGTGGAGCAAAAACTCCATTTGATCGGCCAGAATTTTCCGGTTGGAAAGGATCAGGTACTCGGCGAGATTGGGCGTG
>CAZXXM010000195.1:3364-6350 GCA_964644715.1 uncultured Salinisphaerales bacterium | reverse complement strand
GCGGGTTGTCGAGATACGCGGCGACGAAGTTCGGCGGAATGATCGGGGCCGGCGGTGCGGGCGGTGCCGGGGGAGGCGGAGGAGGCGGCTCGGGCATCACCGGTTCCGGCATCGGCGCGACCATCTCGGACGGTGCGGCCGTCTCGGCGACGATCATCTGTGGCTTCGGCTTGGGTTTGACCGGCGCCGGTTTGGGCGGCGGCGGTTCGATCTTGGGCTTCGGCGGTTCCGGCGGCGGCAGGGTGATCAGGCCGACCATGATGGGCGCGACTTCCTCCACGGCTTTGCGCACGGACTCGACCTGCATCAGGCCCCACAGCACGCCGACGTGCAGCGCGATGATCAGCAGCATCGCCGGCCAGCGGCTGGCTTCGTCCCAGCTCGCGTCGCCTTGCCGTCGTTCGGCCGCGGGCGATGTCGCCGGGGTTCGTTCGCCGGCAACGTCAGCGGGTACCGCGGGATTCACGAGAACCTCGTGCGAGCGGGCGCTCACAGTTCCGCCCATCGGCGCAGCAGGTTGTGGTACGTGCCGGTCAGCGCGACCATCGAGGCGTGACCCGGAACGTCGCGATTGAGCTGCTGGATCGCCTTGTCCATATCGAACAGCAGCGTCCGCTGGCCGTCGTCGCGGATCATGCTCTGGATCCAGAAGAACGCGGCGAAGCGCGTGCCGCGGGTGACGGGTTTGACCTCGTGCTGGCTGCTGGCCGGATACAGCACCATGTCCCCGGCCGGCAGCTTGACGTGGTTCATCGCATACGTGTCTTCGATGCTCAGCTCGCCGCCGTCGTACTCGCCGGGATCGGACAGGAACAAGGTGGCGGACAGGTCGGTGCGCACGCGATACGGCGCCTGCTTGACGTAGCGCACCGCGGTGTCGATGTGGGAGCCGAAGCGCCCTCCGCCTTCGTAGCGGTTGAACAGCGGCGGAAAGACTTTCAGCGGCAAGGCCGCCGAAGTGAACAAAGCGTTGTTGGCCAGGCGCTGCAACACGACGGCGCCCAGTTCCTGTGCCAGCGGGTGCTCTTCGGTGAGCTGCAGGTTCTGCTTGACGCGGCTGGCCTGCGGTCCCGCGGTGACCTTGCCGTCCTCCCACTGCGCCGCTTCGAGCCGGGCCCGGAATTGCCCTACCTGTTCGGCGGTCACGACATGGGGGATGTGGAGCAGCATCGCGGACTCGAAGTGGACGTGAGAGGCGGGAAGTCCCCGATGTCCCGGGGACTTCCTCGCCGGTGAAGCGATATCAGAACTTGACGTTGAGGCTCAGCAGGTACGACGCGGCGGTTCCCGGAATGTAGCGCGAGCCGCCGTTGTTGATGGCCGCGAAATAGTCTTCGTCGAACAGGTTGTAGCCGTTGAGCTGGACGGTGAGATTCTTGGTGGCCTCGTAGGCGACCATCGCGTCGAACACGGTGTAGCTGTCCACCTTGTAGATCGCGGTCGGACCGACCTGCCCGGAGGCCGCGGTGGTGCCGCCGGGGTTGTTGGTCTCGTTGCGCGTCTGCTCGTCCACGTACTGCGCACCGGCGCCGACCAACAGCTTCAGCGGCTGGATGCGGTACGTCGTCCACAGCGTGGCCGTCAGTTCGGGCGTGAAGCGGATGCCGGCGCCTTCCGAAGTGGCCGTGCCTTCCTTGATCTCGGCATCCTGGTGCGTGACACCGGCGCTGATGTTCCAGTCGGGCGTGATCTGCCCGACCATCGCCAGCTCCACGCCTTTCACCTCGCGCTTGCCGTACTGGATGATGACGTTCGGGTCATCGGCCGCGCGTGCCAGGTCGTTCTTGTTGGTGCTCTTGAACAGGGCCGCGGTGGCCGCGAGGCGGCCGCCGAGCAGATCCCACTTGGTGCCCACCTCGAGATTTTCCGCTTCCTGTTCCTTCAGGTCCGGGTTGTTGACGTTGGCGTTGGGCAGGCCACCGGCCGCGTTCTGCGCCGCGAGCGAGAAGTTGGTGTCGCCGGGCGGCTTGAGCGAGTTGGCGTACGAGGCGTACACGCTGCTCATCGGCGTGGGCTTGAACACCACGCCGGTCTTCCAGCTCACCAGGTTGTCCGCACCTTCGACGCGGGAGCCCAGGCCCTGCGTGGCCGGTGCCACCGGTGCCGCGACGGTTTCGGTCTCGGTGTTGTAGCGCTCCCAGCGCACGCTGCCGTTGACCAGCCATTGCTCGCTCAGGTGCAGCGTGTCGAACAGATACACGGCGGTGGTGATGGTCTGGCCATCGGAGAACGCGCCGTTCTTGACGAAGTTGGAACGGGTCGTCGAGCGATCCGGGTTGTAGAGGTTGGCCGTCGTCACCGCGGCCGGATTCGCCGTTTCGGCGACGAAGGTCGGCGTGTACTGTTTCTCGTAGATGAACTCCAGACCGCCGCCGAGCGAGTGCTTGATGAAGCCCGTCTGCAGGTCGTACGTCAGGTTGGTCTGATTGGTCAGGATCTCGTTGGTACGGCCGGTGCCCTGGATCGAGCGGGCCACGGTGTAATCGTCTGCCGCGCGCGGGGTCAGGCCATTGGGCGGCGGCGTCGGCGCCGGGCGCGGCGGGTTGGCCGCGGCATCGGCGTTCTGGCCGAATGCACCATCGGTCACGGTCACCGCGTTGACGCCGGTGAGGACGCGTTCCTGCTCGCTCTTGCCGTAGCGCGAGATGTTGCGCACGGTCAGGCCCGGCTTCAGGTCGTGCTCGAACTTGGCCGTCAGCATGTTGGCCTTGATGTCTTCGAAGTCCTGCTTGAAGCCGTAATAGTTCTTGGAGCTCGGTGCGCGGACGGAGATACCCGCGGCATCCAGCGTCTGCTCGATCGGCTGCGGGATCGAGTTCGAGAAGCGGTAGTCCATCAGGCCCACCGTCGGCACGCCGCCGTCGGGCGTGTTGTCCTGGCGGATGTGCTGCGAGTACAGGTAGAAGCGCGTATCGGTCCCCAGGCCGAATGCGATCGACGGGGCGACGCCCCAGCGCTCATATTTGTCGACATCGCGCCCCGGCAC
>CAZXXM010000195.1:0-3354 GCA_964644715.1 uncultured Salinisphaerales bacterium | reverse complement strand
TGCGCTCGATGTAGTCGCGGCCGGCGACGCCGCCGTCCTGGGCCACCAGGTTCAAGCGGACCGCGGTGCGCTCGCCGAGCTGCTGGTTGAAGTCGGTGCTCAGGCGGCGGCGCTCTTCGGAGCCGTAGCTCAGGATGCCGCTCTGGAAGTTGTCGGCGGAGGGCAGCTTGCTGGCCAGGTTGATGTAGCCTGACGTCGCACCGCGGCCGTTGTCGGCGCCGGACGGGCCCTTCACGACTTCGATCTGCTCGATGTTGAACACGTCGCGCACGGCGGTGCCGAGATCGCGGATGTTGTCGAGGAAGATGCTGTTCTGCGTGTCGAAGCCGCGCAGGCTGATGGCATCGCCGCTGGTCGAGTTGCCGTTCTCACCTTGTTGCATCGTGATGCCCGGGGTGTTGCGCAGCGCCTCGGTCAAGGTGGTGGCCACGCGCTCCTGCAGCAGCTCCTTCTTGATCACCGTGATCGTCTGCGGCGTGTTGACGAGAGGCTCGGTGAACTTGGGCGAGGAAACGGTCTCGGCCTTGTACTCGTTCTCCTGTTCGTCGACGACCTTGACTTCGGGCAGCTTGACCGCGGGCGCGGATTCGGTGGCAGCAGAGGTGGCGGGGGCGCCCTGGCCGTACACGGCCATGGGAATCGAGAACGTCGAGATCAGAGCCGCAGCCAGAGGCGTGCGGCGGAACGAAGCGGTCATGGTCAAGCTCCCTGTCAAAACTTTGGATTCGAGATCCGAGATATCGGCCCCCCGCACCAGTGGCGGGTGGTCCGTCGTTCCGTGGGTCGCCGAATCTCCGCGCCGGTGCGGAAAGCTGCCTGGGGAATCGCGCGATTTTAGATGAGAAGTATTCGCGTTTGCAAAGATGAGTGAAGAGCCGGCGGGGATCGGTCGCGGTTCAAGGGGGGCCGCGATCGGTGCCGGCGACGCTGGCTTCGATCTTGCTTCGCTGCGTTGATCGAAAAAGTTCGTGCCCGATGAGAACCAATAGAAACGCACGGCGTGCCTGGGGATTGGCTGTTCCGTTGTCCGTCTGGTTGCTGTGCCCGGTCATGCCGGCACAGGCGCAGGGCGTGCTGGAGGCGCCCGCCGACATCGGCTGGGTCGTGGCGGCTTCGGCACTGGTGTTCTTCATGCAGGCCGGTTTCGCGCTGCTCGAAGGCGGTCAGGCGCGGGCGAAGAACAGCGTCAACGTCATCATGAAGAACTACGCCGACATGTGTTTCGGCGTGATCGCCTACTGGGCGTTCGGCTTCGGGCTGATGTTCGGTGCCAGCCATGCGGGCTGGATCGGCGCGAGCCACTTCTTCCCCGACCTTCAATCCGGATCGGAAGGCACGTTCTTCATCTTCCAGGTCATGTTCGCCGCCACCGCGGCGACGATCGTCTCGGGCGCGGTCGCCGAGCGCATGCGCTACGGGGCTTACGTCCTGTCTTCGATGGTGGTGACGGGCCTGATCTACCCGGTGTTCGGCGCCTGGGCCTGGGGCAGCTTCTTCGACGGGCAGGGCTGGCTGCGCGAACTCGGATTCGTCGACTTCGCAGGCTCCACCGTCGTGCACTCGATCGGCGGATGGAGCGCGCTGGCCGCGATCATGGTGCTGGGGCCGCGGCTGGGGCGTTTCTCGTCCACCGGGGTGCCGCGCCCCATTCCCGGTCACAACCTGCCGATGACGGCACTCGGCGGATTCATCCTCTGGCTCGGCTGGTTCGGGTTCAACGGCGGATCCACGCTGGCGGCGACCCGTGACGTCGGCATCATCTGCGTCAACACTCATCTGGCCGGTTGCATGGGATTCGTCGGCGCCCAGCTCGTTCAGCGCCTGCTGCGCAAGCCGGTCCTGATCAGCGCCAGCGTCAATGGGGCCATCGGTGGCTTGGTGGCGATCACCGCTGGATGTGCCACGACCACGCCGGCATACGCCCTGCTGATCGGCGTCGTTGCCGGCGTCATCACGGTCCTTGGCGGCTGGTTGCTGGACCGCCTGCGCCTGGACGACGTCGTCGGCGCCGTTTCGGTGCACGGGTTCTGCGGTGCCTGGGGCACGCTCGCCGCCGGCCTGTTCTATCGCGGCGACCTGTTCGATCCCGCCCGCATCGGCATCCAGCTGCTCGGCATCGCGGTCGCTTTCCTGTGGGCGTTCCCGACGGCCTGGCTCACGTACACGGTGCTGCGCAAGCTGATCGGTATCCGTTCCGACACGCTGCACGAACAGCGCGGGCTGGACTACACCGAGCACAGCGAAGTCGGCTACCCGGAATTCCAGAAGGACCTGACGCACAGCGGTCGCGCCTGATGTCCACGACTTCCGAATCCCGGCCCGATCCGGCTCGCCGGCGCCGCGCGCTGGAAATAGGGCTCGAGACGCTGCTGTCGCCGGTGCAGGTCAAGGCGGCACTGCGCATCTGGGACGACCAGTACGCGGCGTCGCGTTCGATGGCGCTGGCCGAGTACGTGGCGGAGATCGCGCAGCGGCTCGACTATTCGATGCAGGAACGCCATGCATTGCGCGTGGCGCTCTATCACGCGATCTCGATGCACGACGTGCGGCAGGGCGCGGGCAGCCCGGCGACGCCAGCGCCCGCGAGTCCTGCGGCGCCGAAGCCGTCGATACCCGCCCCGACGCGGCCGCCTCCGCCCCGGCGAGCGCCGCAACCGGCCTATGTCGTGTTCGCGCGCATGGCGGCCGAGATCCTCGCGCAGGTCGGCCGCGACGGCGCGGTCGCGACCGACGACTTCTGCGCAGCGCTCGATCGGCATACCGACGCGCTGCGGCTGAACGTGGAGCAGGTGGTGGGGATGCGACGCTGGGCCAATGGCAGCGGCACGCTCGAAGCGCTGTCCGAATTTCCGGAGGATCATTTCGGCCGGCTGATCCATGCGGTGTATGCCGCCGCCGCCGAAGCCCTTGGTCCGATCGCTGCGGACCGGGCGCTGGCTCGCGCCGCTTCGGTTGCCGAATCGCTGCCGGAAGCCTTGAAGTTTCCGCCGGCCCGCCTGGTGTAGATTGCGCCGTCGCTTTCCCGGTTGCCGCATGTGCCCAGCAAGCCCATCACCGCCGCAGATGCCTATCCGCTGATCGTCGCGGTGGTCAAGCGCATCCCGCGGGGCAAGGTGGCGAGCTATGCGCAGGTCGCCTACGCGGCCGGACTGCCGGGCCGCGCGCGCATGGTCGGGCGTGCCTTGTCCGACGTCGCCGGCGGACCGCGGCTGCCCTGGCATCGCGTGATCAACGCGCAGGGCCGCATCGCGTTGCCGCGATCGAGCGAAGCCTATGTGGAGCAGAAATCGCGGCTGGTCGCGGAGGGTGTGCAGTTCGAAGGCGACCGCGTCAGCTTCGCGCGCTACGGCTGGA
>CAZXXM010000194.1:0-6406 GCA_964644715.1 uncultured Salinisphaerales bacterium | reverse complement strand
GCAGCCTGTCGATGAAACGCGCCGGGCTGCGATTCACGGGCATCGTGCTGCTGGTGCTGGCGCTCGGTTTCCCGGGCGCCGGCCACGCCGGTCCGACCGGCGAGATGGAGCCCGAGCTGCGCAAGCTGCTCGACCGGGCGATCCACGAGTCCGACAGCTTCGAGCATCGCTTCGACGCCGAGGTCTGGCTCACCGACATGTCGGGGCGCCTGCAGCGCTTCATCAAGGACGACAAGGAACGACTCGAGTTCCTGCGCATCCTGCACACCGAGGCGCAACGCGCGCGGATTCCGCCGGAACTGGCGCTCGCGGTGATCGAGGTCGAGAGCCGCTTCGACCGTTTCGCGCTGTCGAGCGCCGGCGCGCAGGGCTACATGCAGATCATGCCGTTCTGGCTCAAGGAGATTGCCGGTCCCGAGGAGAACCTGTTCCACGCGAAGACCAATCTGCGCATGGGCTGCACGATCCTGCGCTTCTACCTGGACAAGGAACGCGGGAACCTGGTCGGCGCGCTCGCGCGCTACAACGGCAGCTACGGCAAGCCCCAGTATCCGAACCTGGTGCTGCGGGCGATGAACCGGCGCTGGTACCGCGGCTGACCGCAGGAGTAGGCCGGACGAAGTCCGGGAGTCGATCGGTTGGCGAGAGGAACCCCGGACTTCGTCCGGGCTACGGGCTACGGGTCAATCGGGTCCGGCTTCGCGGATCTCGCCGATGCTCGGTGTGATGCCCGCTTCCTGGCGCCGCTTGCCGCGTGCAGCGTCGACCGCATCCGCAACCTCGTCGACGTTCGGATGCGGACGCACCTTGAGGACCTGGCCGCGCCGCAAGCGGTCCGGATTCGGAATGACGGCCACGTTGGCCTGCCAGATCAGCGGCCACAGCAAGGAGTTGGCGTAGACCTCCGGACGGCCGGCAATGACCCACAGGCTGTCGCCCGCGCGCACCGTGTACGTCTTCATTCGCTTTTCGAGCTGCTGGTTCAGCGTTCGCAGGCGTCCATACGCCAGACGGCTGTTGCCCGTCACCAGGATCTCCTCCGCCGCTCGCAGCTGCAGCACCTGGCCCTCGTCGAGGCCGGAATGGGCGTAGGCGCGCGCGAGCTCGGTGTTGGCGAGCCGCGCGTAATGATCGGAAATCGCCTGTTCGGCACGCGCCAGTGCCTCGTCCGCGGCGGCGAGCGCGGCGCTCCAGTCGCGGGATGCGATCGCCCCCCGCGCCGCCACCAGATCCTCTTCGGCGTCGGCCCAGTTCCCGAGTAGCTGACGCGTCTGCGTCGTCACCGCTACCGCCTCCTCGAGGCGCGTCCTTGCGCTGGCCTCGACGACCGTGACGACGGTGCCGCGCCTAGCAGGTGCCGGCTCCGCCGCCTCGGGCGGAAACTCCGGAGCCGGTTCGCGCTCGCGCAGTCGATCCAGCCAGCCGCCCGCGGCGCAGGCACTGCAGCCGAGGCAGGCGATCCACAAGAAAAACGCTCGCGCCATGGGATTTCAAGAGACGTCGAACCGGGATCATCCGATACGACCGACTTCCGTGCATCCCCGCGCGAGCGCTCCCGCTACCAGCGACGAGCGCGTCGTCCGCCGCTCGATGCCGGCGGAACGACGCGGTGTCGACGCTTACCGCATGCCGACGCGCATCGGAGCCGGCGGCCCGACCTCGATGACGCCGATCTGGCGGCCGGAGCCCAGGCGATAGGCAAAGCGTCCCGGCTGCTCGGCGACGAAGGTCAACAGCAGCGGCTGACCGGGCGTCACGGGTGCGACGAGGTTGTAGCCGTCGACCCGAAGAGCGTCGGCGCTGTTCGAATCGACGACCATCGTGACCTTGCTGCCGTGATCCACCGCGATCGTGCCCGGGCCCTCGATCAAGCGACCGTCGCGCACCACCAGTTCGAACGTCGAAGCCGGAGACGCGGTACTCGACTGGAGCGTCGACGAACCCACGTACGGGACGCTACCCGACTGGCTGGGCATCACCATGACGTCGCGGGCCCGGTCGTAATAAGGCTGCGCGGAACCCGCCGCCACGGCGTGGGTGCGCTGATCGGCGGAAACCGCGATGACCGCCGTCGGCTTGCCGACCGCGCCCGGAGACGACTGGACGATCGCCGAAGACGCGTAAGGCACCGGGCGCGGCGGGGTGTAGTACGTGCCGTACATCGGCTGGCGCGCCGGAGTCGAGATCGTCTGCTGCGCACTGCTCGTACTCTGCACGGCGGCAGAAGACGAAACGCGGGGCGTCACCATCACGTCACGAACCGGATCGTAGTAAGGCGTGCCGTAGTTGTCCGCCATCGCGGCGGGAATGGCAGCGAGGGTGCCAGCCGCGACCGCAAGACCGGCGAACGATTTACGGATACCCGAATAGGTTTTGGTGTTCATGCGACTCTCTCCTGGTTACGACGCCCCCATTCGACCGCGTCCAGGTGAGCCGATCCTGAACAACGCGGCGGGTCCGCGATCCGTGGCTGAACCCCAGCCGAACGAATGCCGCGCGGCAGCCCCTAGAATGCCGACCCTCCTTTCCGCTTCCGCCTCGCATGATCGAAGTCCTGGTCCTCTACTACTCGCGCAAGGGCGCCACACTCGCGATGGCACGACAGGTGGCCCGGGGCATCGAGAGTGCCGGCGCCGGCGCGCGGCTGCGCACCGTTCCGGCAGTTTCCGCCGACTGCGAAGCCAGCGCCCCCGCGGTCCCCGCCGAAGGCTCGCCGTACGCCGAGGCCCGGGATCTGGCCGAATGCGCAGGTCTCGTGCTCGGCAGTCCGACGCGCTTCGGCAACATGGCCGCGCCGCTGAAATATTTCCTCGACGGCACGTCCGCGCTGTGGCTGTCCGGCGCGATGGTCGGCAAGCCGGCCGCGGTGTTCACGTCGACCAGCACGATGCACGGCGGCCAGGAGACGACGCTGCTGACGATGATGCTGCCGCTGATGCACCACGGGATGATGCTGCTCGGGCTTCCGTACACGCTGCCCGAACTGTCGGCCACGAAGACGGGAGGCTCGCCGTACGGCGCCTCGCACGTCGCCGGCACCGGACCGGAGTCGCATCCCTTGTCGAAGGACGAGACGACGCTGTGCCTGGCCCTGGGACGGCGCGTCGCCGAGACCGCGATCCGGCTCGCACGCTGATGCTGCCCTCGACCTTCGCGCAGCGCCTCGCACTGGCGGCTCACGGGCTGCTGATCCTTGGCGTCTGCGTACGCAATCCCTCGGCGCTGAGCCTCGTGCTCGCGCTGGTGCTCCTTCTGCCGCTGCCCGGCATGTGGCGCGGCAAGTCCTACACCTTCGCCTGGGCCTCGATGCTGGTCGCGTTCTTCGTCGCCGGATATCTCGCCGAAGGCTATGCGCGGCCCCAGACGCGATGGACCGCCTTCGCGATCGCCAGCATCGCGGCGCTGGATTACGTCAGCCTGATGATGTTCGTGCGCTTCAGGGCAAGAGAGACGGCTGCAGCAAGGGCGTCAGCGCCTGCTGAACCAGGGGCACGGTCGGACGGCGCTTCGCACTGAGACAAGCGCGATCGATCTCCTCGAGCGCCGCGATCAGGGTTCCGGCATCGCGCCGCAGCCGGGCGAGCAGCCAGGCGACGATTTCTTCGGTCAGTTCCAGTCCTCGCTGGACCGCGTGCAATCGCAGCAGCTCGCGACGATCGTCTTCGCGCAGCGGCTTGAGCCCGAGCAGGGCCATCGCTTCCAGGCGCGTGCGCAGATCCGGCAGCGGCGCATCGAGGCGCGCGGGCGGTACGCCGCCGGCAAGCAGCAGCGGCAGGCCGTGCTGGCGCCGATGGTCGATCAGCCGAAGCAGCGCGATCGCGCTGTCGGGTCGCGCAGCCAGCGCGTCGGCGTCGTCGAGCGCGAGCAGGCGGGCGTCCTTCCAGTCTTCGAGCGCCGCGGCTTCGTAAGGCCGGGTGGCGTAGAGCGCCCGCGCACCCGCGGCGGCAACGACGGCACGCAGCAGGTGCGTCTTGCCGGCGGCCGATGCGCCGTACAGCCAGGTCGCCGGGACGCCCCGTCCGGCCGATGTGTCGCGCAGCGAGGCCACGACCTCGCCGTTGGGTCCCGCAAAGAAATTGTCGAAGACCGGTGCCTGCGAAAGCTGCACCGGCAGCGCGAGTTGCGCTCCCTTCATGCTGGGGGCGTCGCAGCGCCCTCCCCTCCGGCCGCCGTCCCTTCGGCAGGCGCGACGGGCGCTCCGTGGCCGTACATGCGACTCGCCAGCCACTGCTTCTTGGTTTCGCGCAGCGCCACCGCGATAACGGCGGCCACCGGCAGCGCCAGCATCACGCCGACGAACCCGAACAGCTGCCCGCCGGCCATCACCGCGAAGATCACGGCCACCGGATGCAGGCCGATCTTGTCGCCCACCAGCAACGGTGTCAGCACGTTGCTCTCCAGCACCTGGCCGATGCCGAACACCACCGCGAGCCAGACGAAGGGCAGCAGCTCCTGCGTCTGCACCAGCATGGCGATCACCGCGGTCAGCACGCCGACGATCGCTCCCAGGTAGGGCACGAAACTGATCAGGCCGACGATCAGCCCCACCAGCAGCGCCAGATTCAGGCCCGCGAGCCAAAGCGCGATCCAGTAGTACACGGTCAGCGCCGCCATGACCGTCAGCTGCCCACGGATGAATGCGCCGAGCACCTCGTCGGTCTCGCGCGCCATGCTGCCGATCTTCGGCAGCGCGCGCGGCGGCACCACGCCGCGGATCCAGGCCACCAGTTCGTCCCAGTCGCGCAACAGGTAGAACGTGACCACCGGCACCAGCAGCAAGTTGGCGATGGCCGTCAGCAGCGCACCGCCCGAGGCCGATACGTGCGTCCACACCGTCTTGAGCATCCCGCTGGCCTCGGACCAGTGTTCGGCGATGATCACCTTGAATCCGGCCGCATCCAGCCGCATGCCGTCAGGCAGGCTCACGCCGATGCGCTGCAAGCCGTGGTTCTGCATCCAGGCCAGCCATTCGGGGATGTTCTGCAGCAGCACGCGCAGCTGGTCGGTCAGCATCGGCAGCAGCAGCACCAGGCCGGCCAGCCCCGCGAGCGTGATGACGAGGAACACCACGCAGACGCCGGCGGTGCGCGACAGATGCCAGCGCTGCAGACGATCGACGATGGGGTCACCGGCGTAAGCCAGGCCGGCACCGAGCACGAAGGGCGTCAGAATCGGTGCCAGCAACCAGCAGAACAGCATGAAGACGCCCAGCGCCGCCAGCCAGGGCCAGGTTTCGCGCAAGCGCAGCCGATCGAGCGCGGATCCCGCGCCGGCGACGGCCGGGGACGATGAGGGCTCAGCGTCGGGCAAGGACATAGTTCCCCGTTGTGTCGCGGCTGATCAGGTCGCCGCTTTCTGCACGATCGGCGGCCATCGCGATGCCGCCTTCGACCACCATCCGCAAGCGCAGCGTGTCGCCACGCAATTCGTCGACGTCGACGGTCCTGACGCCCTTGATGCGCGTGAAGTGTCGCAACACCCTCGAGTAGTCCGAGGTCGTGCGCAGGCCGTGCACCTCCACCACCCAGTTCTCGATGACGCTGGAATTGATGCCGAACACCGGCAGCCCCTGCGACCGCAGCGCGGCGTCCACCGCCGCGGGATCGAACACGGCGCGGAACATCAGGCCTTCGCCGGATTCGTCGCGCACGAAGCTGTACTGCTGCACCAACCGCGGGGCCTGCGCCAGGATGGACGTGGTGCGGTCGTCGTACCCTCCCACGGCACCCTTCAGGACCTGGATCAAGGCCATGCGGATGCCGGTATCTCGCGACTTCTGCGATTCATCTTGGACCGGCACGATCGCGCCGTAGGGATTTCCCGGCAGCGACTGCGACAGCGGGCCCGCCTCGGCCCGGGGCTGCGCCTGGGCCAGGGCCCGCAATTGGGCGGAAGACTGCGCAGGGGCCGCCCCCGGGCTGCTCTGGAGCGGCGTCTGGCCGTGGGAAACCGTTACGAATCCGGCGGCGAGCACGCCGGCCAGCAGCGCGAACCGGCAGCCACGCGACGCGATCGGGAGAAAGATGTGAGGCATGCAGGGGATTATCACGGCGCGGTCTGTAAAATGCATTGGACATCCGCCCGTTCCGCTTCTTTCTTACGATGAGTTCCCGCAAATCCCTGTCGTACCGAGACGCCGGCGTCGATATCGAAGCCGGTGATGCGCTGGTCGACGACATCAAGAAGATCGTGCGCTCCACGCGCCGCCCGGAAGTCCTGGCCGGTGTCGGCGGCTTCGGCGCACTGGTCGGTCTGCCCAAGAAATACAAGAAGCCCATTCTCGTCAGCGGGACCGACGGCGTCGGCACCAAGCTGCGGCTGGGCATCGAATCGGGCCAGGTCGAAGGCCTGGGCATCGACCTGGTCGCGATGTGCGTCAACGACGTGCTGGTCTCCGGCGCCGAGC
>CAZXXM010000193.1:1449-6412 GCA_964644715.1 uncultured Salinisphaerales bacterium | reverse complement strand
TCGGTTGCCAGCCTCGTGGTGGGCGTCGCCTCGGCCGGTACTTCTGCCGAAGGGCTGCTCGTGACGGGCACTGCGGGACTGGTGGCGGGCGCGATGTCGATGGCCGCCGGCGAGTACGTCTCAGTGAAAGCGCAGGCCGACACCGAAGCGGCGGAACTGAACCGGGAGCGCGGTGAACTGAAGGACGAGCCCGAGCGCGAACTGCAGGAGCTCGCCGCCATCTACCAGGCACGCGGACTCGACGCCGACCTGGCGCGCACCGTCGCGGTAAAGCTGACGGCGCACGATGCGCTGGGCACGCACGCTCGCGACGAGCTCGGCATCACCGAGGAACTGCGTGCGCGACCGGTGCAGGCGGCTTTCGCTTCGGCCGCCGCTTTTACCGCCGGTGCCGCGGTGCCACTCGCCGCGATCCGGCTCGCGCCGTCGACGTATCTCGCGGAAACCTGCGCGGCGATCGCGCTGATCACTCTGCTTCTGCTCGGCGCCATCGCCGCTCGCGCCGGCGGCGCGCCGGTCCTGCGCGCCGCGCTGCGAGTGGCCTTCTGGGGCGCATTCGCGATGGGACTGACGGCGCTGATCGGCCATCAGTTCGGCGCCGCTCCGTAGTCAACGCATCTCGGGCTCCGTGCTTCGACGAGACCGCTGCTGATGCGTCGGCCATCGACCTCGACCCTGCTGGTGCTGGTGAACGCGCTGCTGCTGGCGATCAGCTTCAGCTTGATGCTCGTCTTCGTCACCTGGCTCGCCGACCGATTCATGGAAGACCACGTCGCCGAGAGCGTGGACGCCGAGATCCACATCATGAGCGCGGAATTTCACGTGGATGGACTGCGTGGCGTCGCGGCGCTCATCGAACAGCGATTGCAGAACACCTCGCCGCATCACGACCGAATCTATCGCCTGGAATCCGCAGACGGGCAGGTCCTGGCCGGCAATCTGTCGAGCTGGCCGAAGAATGCCGGGTCGGCGGGGGACGATTTCCGCGTACCCAGCCAACGGCACCCGGGTTCGACCGAGGTGGTGATGCAGTGGGTCATGTTTCCCGACGGGGGCCGGCTGGTGATCGGCTACGACGAGATCGAGATCATGCAGGTTCGCGCCGATCTGCGGCGCGCCGCGGCCTGGGCCTTTGTCGTGATGCTGATCGTCTCGCTCGGCGTGGGCCTGATGCTGACGCGGACGGCACTGCGACCGGTGGAGTCGATCCGGCTCTCGGCCATCCGCATCATGGAAGGCGACCTGAGCCATCGCATCCCGGTACGCCGGGGCAACGACGAGTTCGACCGGCTCGGCCAGACGCTCAATGCCATGCTCGATCGGATCGAACAGCTCATCGAGACGGTCAAAGGCGCCACCGACAACATCGCGCACGACCTGCGCTCTCCGCTGACGCGGCTGCGCTCTCGGCTCGAGTCGTACCTGAAGGACTTTCCGCTGGCGGCCGCGCAGCAGGACGCAATCGAACGCAGCGTGGCCGATCTGGATCAGGTCCTCGCGACGTTCCAGTCGCTGCTGCGGATCGCGAGCGTGAAGGCGGGGCTGCTGCGCGCCGACTTCACGTCCTGCGACCTGTCGCAGCTGATGCGCGATGCCGTCGATTTCGTCGAGCCCCTGGCCGAGGACAGGGAGCAGAGCATCGTGCTGACCTCGGACGAAGGGCTGACGCTGACCGGCCATCGCGATCTGCTGTTCCAGGCCGTGCTCAACCTGCTCGACAACGCGATCAAGTACGGACCCGACGGGGGACGGATCCACGCCAGCGCAAAACGGGCGGGGCCGGACGTGACCATCGAGATCGCCGATGAAGGCCCTGGAATCCACGAGGAAGTACGCTCACGCGTCTTCGAACGCCTCTATCGTCTGGACCGCTCGCGCAGCACGCCCGGACTCGGGCTGGGCCTAGCGCTGGTCAGGGCCATCGTCGAGATCCATCGTGGCCGGATCGACGTCCACGGCGAGGAGCCGGGAACCCGGGTCGAGATGCGTCTGCCGCTGTAGGCTTCGTCTTCACGCCCGTTCGCGCACGGCGTGGGCGGCATCCACATCTTCCCGATCCCCGTAGGGAGATTTCTTCTCGCACCGAAAGTGCGATGCTGAGTCCGCTTCCGGGGAGGGAGCGCAACCACGGCGCTGGACGGGGAGCCGACATGCAGATCACCGACGTCGACATCAAGAACACGGTGCTGGAGTTGTTTGCCCGCAGAGGGCTCGCACAGGGCGATGTCATGTGGCTGTCGCGGCTCGAACAGTTCTGGGCCGAAACCCGACTGCGTCGATCGGATCTCGTCACCGCGATCGCCATCCTGTGCTCCGAGCAGCTGCTGATGCTCGAAGAGCAAGACAAGGAAACCAGCGTGTCGCTGTCGCAAGCCGGCGAAGCGAAAGCGGCCGAGGTTCTGGCGAGCGGTGTCGACTACTGGGGACGCTACCTACGCGAAGAGCTCTTGCCGGGTGTTCGCACGAACCCTCAGTCGCCACGCGCCGACGGCGGCGGGCGGCGCGGATACGAGGCGGACGCGCCGCCCGAGATGCCCTGGGTGAGAAACTGAGACCGAGAAGCCCTTCGCCCCGCCACAGGCGGCGCGGCGGGCACTCCGCCGCGCGGGCTGCGGACCTCAGGCGCCTCCCACCTTCGTACCCTTGGGCATCGCCGGCGGCAGGCCGGACGGATCGATCAGCTGATCGAACATCTTGAGGTTGTGCGTGTGCGCGAGCTGGTGCAGATGGAAGGCGTTCTGCATCGCGATCTCGCGGCCCTGCGCGTCGAGCGACCCGTTGATCGCTTTCTTGGCGAGCTTGAGCGCGAACGCCGGCTTGCTCGCGATCTTCATCGCCATGTCGAGTGCGGCCTGCGCCAGGCCCTCGCGCGGCACGACCTGGTTGACCATGCCCCAGTCCTGGGCCTGCCGCGCGCTGAACTCGTCGCTGGTGAACAGCATCTCCTTGGCCTTGCGTGCGCCCAGTTCCCAGACATGCTGGAAGAACTCCACGCCGCCGACGCCGATGGTGACCGTCATGTCGCTGAAGCTCGCATCTTCGCTGGCGATGATGATGTCGCAGGGCCACACCAGCATCAGGCCGCCGGCGATGCACTTGCCCTGCACCGCCGCGATCGTCGGCTTCGGAATGTTGCGCCAGCGCTCCGAGAAGCCGAGGTAGATTTCCTCCTCGCGCGCCATCTGTCCCGCGCCGCCACCGCAGCCGAAACCGCACACCGGGTACACGGTGCGGAACTCGCTCATGTTCTTCGCGTAGTCCTTCTCCAGCAGGTCATGCCCGGCCGAGAAATGTTTGCCGTTGGCGGCGAGGATGATCACCTTCACGTCTTCGTCGTGCGCTGCGCGATCGAAAGCCTCGTTGAGCTGGTAGAGCACGCGCGTGTCCTGCGAGTTGGCCTGCGCCGGACGGTTGAGGACGATGCGCGCCACGTGCGGGGCGGGCGTTTCGTACAGGACGTAGCTCGGGGACGACTCCGACATGGGCAACACTCCTCGCAGGGAAAACAGGGTTCGATGGGCGGACGCAGGGCGTCGCGGCCCGCAAGCCTCGCACACGGCGAGGCCTGAATTCATGCGGGGACGGGCTATTCCCTCGAACGGGGGATCAGCTCAGCAGCGTCGCTTTCAGCAGCGTTCCAAACGCGGCCGCCGACGCGGCGTCGAGCACGGATTTGCGGTAACGGAGCGTCAGTACCATGCGGTCGGCCAACGACGCGACGCCCACGGTGATGCCCATCGGCTCGGGTGCGGGCGGGCTGAACGCGATCTCCGTGACGGGCCCCGCCTCGCCCATCGGCGGCAGGTCCGCGAGCCGGCCCAGGTTGGTGACCCAGGTGGTATCGACGAGGTTGCGGCCCAGGGTCGGCGTGATGTCGCGCAGCCTCGCCTTGAGCATCGCCGGCAGCAGCTTGGGCACATCGAGCACGTCGATCAGGATGCCCGAGGCGCCGGCCTCCTTGAGTCTCTGCGTCTGCTCGCTGACGGCCGCGGTGGCGACCGCCAGATCGCGCTGCTCCCTCACCGGCAGGTTGATGCTGACGTAGGACGAGTAGTTGCCGACGACCTCGAACCACCACTCGGCGGGACGCAGGTTCATCGGCATCATCGAGGTCACCCGTCCCGCCTTGGCGCCGTGCCGCTCGTTCCAGCGCGCCGTCGCGACGAGCATGCCGGCCAGCACCAGATCGTTGACGGTGGCCGGCTTCACGCGCCGCGCCATCAAGGTCCGGGTTTCGGCAGCGTCGAGCATCAGCGGCAGACAACCGTAGCCCGCCCGGTCCTGGCCGCTGCCGGCCTCGTGCACCGGCGCGAGCCGCGCCGGCGAGCGGGTCGAGACGGCGAGGTGTTCGAGCAGCAGCTTCAGCCGCCGCCCCAGTTCGGGAAGCGACTTCGTACCCGCCAGCGCCTTGAGGTCCCGCACGCCGAGCGGATCGAACGGCGGCACCGGGTCGGGCGTGCCCGCGTAATGGCGGATCGCAGAGCTCAGGATCCGGAACGTCGACATGCCGTCCGCGATGACGTGGCTGAGATTGATCATCAGCCGGTCGCCGTCCGGCGTCTTCACCAAGTACATCAGGAAGGCGGGCGACACCGTCGTCGGCACCTGCACGCTGACCAGCGCATCGCGCGCCCGGACGACGTCGGCTTCCGATGCCGCCGCGATCACCGTCAGCGGGATCTGGTCGGGCTGATCGGGAATCTCCCACCAGTAGCGCACCGAGCCCGCGTGGTAGGGCTCTATGCGGGCACGGGCCAGCGGATGGCGCGACAGCGCATAGCGCAGCGACTCGCCCAGCCGCGCCGCGTCGATGCGCCCGGCGTACGCGAGTTCGAAGTGGATGCTCCACGGCTCGTGGCGCCGCTCGATGTTGTGGAAGGCATCGTCCAGCAGATTGAACGGCACGCGCTGCATCGGCGCTCTCCCCCGGTCCCCGACGCTCGCAATATAAGCGGCGAAGCCG
>CAZXXM010000193.1:0-1349 GCA_964644715.1 uncultured Salinisphaerales bacterium | reverse complement strand
GAAGCGCTCCGGCTCGGCGATGGCGGCGCTGTCCAGGTTCATGCCGATGCAGCAGTCCGCGCCATGCGTGACCAGGGTGATCATCGCGGGCACGCCGGGCAGCGGCGCGAAAGGGTAGAGCTGCGTGGCATGAGCGCCGGCGATGTAGACGTCGTCGCGGATGCCCGGCACGTTGCTGCATTGCAGGTCGTTGGCGGCCATCTTCGGCCCCATGACCTTGGCCACGGCATCGGGCGGCAACTGCGCCAGCAGCGGCATCAGGGCCAAGGTGGCCATCAGCGCGGGTTCGCCGCGAAGGCGAAGCACCTGTTCGCCGATGCTGCGCATACGTTCCACCGGGCCGAGATCACCCAGCGGGCCAACGAGCTGGCCCGCCGCGAAATGATTGCCACCGCCGGAGGCGTCGGCGCTGCGCACGCTGATCGGCATGACCAGCGGAATCTCGTCGATGTCGACGCCGAGCTGCTGGTGATAGCGCGCATAGCCACCGAGCAGGCCGGCGACGAAGGCGTCGTTCAAGGTGGCGCCGCAGGACTTGGCCGCGGCCTTGAACGGCGCCAATGGAAACTCCATCACCTCAAAGCGCCACTGGTGGCTGCGCGCGGACATCAGCGGCGAGGGCTCGGCCATGTGCGGCGCCATCGCGCGGCGCAGCGAACCGGCGTAACGCGCCACCGCCGACACCCGCTGGCGCAGGCCGGCGCCTTCACCGAGCGCACGCCGCGCCGACTCGAATCCGGCTCGCAGCCGCCCCGGCAGCTTCTTCAGCTCGCGCTCGGCCTGACGGCGCATCACGGTGTAGGGGTCCGGCGCCGACGCCTCGGGCAAGGGCGGCAACGGCATCTGCTTGCGCGCCAGGGTCGGGGCACGCTGGCGGCTGAACATGAACGACAGCAGCTGCACGATGCCGATGCCGTCGCTGAGCGCGTGATGCAGCTTGAGGATGTACGCGGCGCGCCCGCCCTCGAGACCGGTGACGATGCGAGCGGCCCAGGGCGAGCGTTCGCGATCGAAATCGGCCATCGCGAACGCCGCGGCGTGATCGAGCAGCTGCCGCTGCGTCCCCGGGCCCGGCAATTCATCGAAGCCCAGGTGCGCGTCGAGATCGAAGGCCGTGTCCGCAACCCATTCCGGCCGCCCGAACGGGACCTCGATCAGGCGCTCGCGCAGGCGCGGCACCGCTCGCGACCCCCATTCGTGCGCGTCGCGGGCGCGCGGCGCATCCGGCGCCCGATCCAGCATCACCAGCCCGACCACCGCCGAGCGCAGGTTCGGATAGCGGTCCATGCGCCACATCAGGGTCTCGAAGGCATCGAGCGCGGGCGCGCGGCCCCAGTCCAGCAGCGGCG
>CAZXXM010000192.1:0-6453 GCA_964644715.1 uncultured Salinisphaerales bacterium | reverse complement strand
GCCAGCGCGGTGGCCCAGGAGGGATACGACTGCGAACGCACGAACAGCCCGATCGCCTGGTCCCAGATCGCGGCGTACTGCGACTGGCCGCGCGACGCGGCGGTGCGGATGCAGGCTTCCGTCTGCTGCGCGTTGGATCGGTAGTGCTCGACCCAGTAAGCATCGGTCGGCGTCGGCAGCGACGCCGCCTGCTGCGCGAATTGGAGCAGGCGCCCACCGCGGCGCCACGACGGGGTCTCGGTGTTGGCCCGGCGCACCATCAGCAGCAATTCGCCGCGCGTCAGCAGATGGCGCTCGTATTCGGTCTGGAGACGCGCGAGCTGGCCGGACGCGAGCAGCGCACGGTAGTCGGCCCAGACGCGCTCGTCGGCTTCGCAGGAGATCGCGCTACCGATGAAATCCTTCACCGAGCGGTAATCGACGACGTCGAGCTCGAAGCGCACGTAGGCCTCGGCCGGCATCCAGGGCTTGCCCTTGGCGTCGCACAGGCCGCTCGGCGACTGTCCGCGTTCGCAGCGGCGCAGATTGGGCGCCGGCGCCTCGAGCTCCACGCCGGTGGAATTGAGCATCACGACGAACTGGCGGCCATCGAGGGCCGAGACGCCCTCGTCGGAGCGCAGTCCGAGCAGCGTCTTCTCCTCCCAGGGCTTCTTCTCGGTCTTGATCTCGTCGCTGAGCATTTCGCCGAGCTTGGAACTCAGGCCGCTGACGACCTGCCCCCCGGGGACGAAGCCCATGCCGAACTTCATGACCGGTTCGCCGGTGGCGATCTCGAGCAGGTTGGACACCCACTTCGCCTTGTCCTTGGGCACGCCGCGCACGACGATCTGCAGGTGCGGCGACTTGGACAGCGACTCCGGATCGACCAGCAGGCCCTCGGTCAGCAGCGCGTTGTCGACGATCGCGCTGACCGTCTTGCCCTCCTGCACGTCGTACAGCAGCACCGGGATCTCCGGTTCCGCGTCCGACGCGAAGCTCGCAACGGTGCCCTTTCCGAACTTGGCCGAGATCAGCAGCATCGCCGGGCGCTGAGATTCCGGTCCGAAATCGAGTGCCCGGCCGTTCGTGTCGAGATTGGAGCTGACGAAGACGCGCAGGTAGCCGTCGGCGTACTTCGAGGGATTGGGCGTGGCCGTGTCCTGGTTGACCGACGTGGCCACCGGCTTGACGAAGCGTCCGCCGGAGCCGCAGGCGGAGAGCAGGGCGCCGAGCAGGATCAGGGGGAGGGTGTTGCGGAGAAGCTCGAGCATCATGTGCAGGGCAGTGGGACGACCGTTCCGACAGCGGGAATTGGGCAAGGTTTCGCCGGCGACGGCGTGCTCAGTCGCCAAAATGCAGCGGCACGTGCATCTGGCCGTTCGGCGGCAGCTGCAGGTACCAGCCGCGCTTTTCGAGGCCTTCGAGAACCTGGACGACATCGACACGCGCCAGCTTTCGTTGCGGCCCGAGTTCCAGATCCATCACGCGCTGCATGCGCGACGCGCGCTTCTGCAGTTCGGGCGGCAGTGCGGTCAGCGCCAGGCCTTCGCGCAGGTACACGTAGGTTCCATCCTGGCTGCCGACCCGGTAGATCGTGCACTTCATCGTCATGCGTCCCGGCCTTCCGCGTTGGCTTCGACCGAGGCGCGGATCTGTTGCAGGTTTTCGCGCAGCATATCGGCGATCAGTTCGTCGGTGCGCGGATCGAGCAGCACCTGTTCGACCACGCGGAGCGCAAGGTCGATGAAGACTTCGCTCAGATCCTTGGCGAACGGCAGCTTCGACAGCCGGCCGGTCTGCGGGTCGTTGCGCAGCTTCTCCGCGATCATCGCCCGCAGCTGCGGCTGGTTTTCTTCGAGCGCCCGCGCGATGTTGCGGGCGTACTGCCCCTTGGCGAGCACGTCGCTGACCTCGTCGAGCACCGCGACGGTGACCGCGCTGCTGATCGATTCGACGATCGCGTTCTTGAAGCGGTTGACGAGGCGATACGTGAATTCGTCGCCGAGCGCGCGGTCGGCCGCGCGGCCGAAGCGCGAGAGCAGGATCAGGATGCGCAGCGCACGGAACAGCCGGAAACCGCGCAGCGCCGGATGCTGCAGCGGGATCATGCCCAGCACCTCGTACCAGTTGCGCTTGACGTATTCGAGCTTCCAGCCGGCCTGGCGCCAGCGCCAGAGGAATTCCGCGGCGAAGATCGCGCAGATCGCGTAGTCCACGGCGAAGATCAGGCGCGTGGTCTCGGCGCCCAGGTTCGCGAGCATCTCCCAGGCCAGCAATCCGACCGACACCAGGGCCAGGACCAGCATCAACCAGTCGAGCAGGCCGACCCGCTTCGCGGCGTCGGCCACCTCCAGGTGCAAGGCTTGTTCGGGGCGGCTCATCGCGCGACGCTACGCAGGCGCCGCACGGAGGGTCAAGCGCGGCAGGGGTTCTGCGGGCCAACCGGGAGATGCGGCAGATGAGGATTCGAATGGTGCGCGGGGCCCGAAGCCTGGCCGTCGGCAGCTTGCTGTGCATCCTGCTGCTGGCCGGATGCTCGCGCGTCACTGCCGAGAGCTACGCGAAACTGAACGTCGGCATGCCGCGCACCGAGGTCTACGGAATCCTCGGAAAGCCGGACGAGGTGTCCGGCGGCGCGATCGGGCCGCTGAATTTCTCCGCCGAGACCTGGAAGGGGCGCCAGCAGACCATTCACGTCACGTTCGGTGGCGACAAGGTGGCGCTCAAGTCCATCGAGCAGAATCGCGCCGAATAGCGGCCGTTTCGCGCGCGTAGGTAATCGCATCCATCGCGATGCAGGGCGCGCGCGCCTACACTGCTCGCCCCTCTCTGGTCCGGGCTTCCATGGTCGAGTCCCCGATTCGCGAAGCGGTCACCGCCGTGCTGCATCACGGTGACGACATCCTGATGGTCCGGCGCCAGCCTGCGTTGGCTGCGTTCCCGGGCTACTGGGCGTTTCCCGGCGGCAAGGTCGACAAGGCCGATGCGGATGCGCCGCCACGCAAGGCTTCGTGGTGTGCCGACATCGAACCGCGCCTGATCGAGGCCCTGGCGCGCGAGCTGCGCGAAGAGATCGGCTTCGACCTCGACGAGGCCTGCGAGCGTGGCGACGTCGAAGCGATCCACGTGTTCGGCAACGCTCTGACGCCGCCGATCCTGCCGGTGCGCTTCAATACGCTGTTCTACCGGATTCATCTGAAGCACCGGCCGAAGATCACGCTCGACACGGGTGAGGTCGACCAGCTGCGCTGGGCCACGCCGGCTGCCCTGAATGCCGAGTACCTCGACGGCCAACTGTTGCTGGCGCCGCCGACGTCGGCCACCGTGGCGCTCTTCGCCGCGGGCGGCGGAACCGAGCCGGGCAACGTCGCGCTCGAGGAATTCCACAAGCAGCGATTGCCGATCATCCAGGCCGTGCACGGCCTGCAGAAGATCCCGGTGCGTTCGAACACGCTGCCACCGGCGTTCCACACCAACTGCTTCCTGATCGGAGACGAAGGCTCGAACGTGATCCTGGTGGATCCTTCGCCGTGGAACGACGACGAGCTGGATGCGCTGACCGAACGCGTGCGGCCGTTCGGCCTCAGCGAGATCTTCTTCACGCACCATCATCCCGACCACAACGAGCGGGCGGACGTGCTGGCACGGCGTCTGGGCGTCGGCATCGCGCTGAGCGCGGATACCTCGGCCCGCATCTCGGAGCGCGCGCCCCGCTTCTTCGAGGGCATCACGCAGCGTCTGGTCAACGACGGCGACGTGGTCACGCACTGGAAGGGCCGCCCGGTTGTCGCGATCGCGGTGCCGGGGCACGACGAGGGCCAGCTCGCGCTGATGTCGGCCGACCGCGCCTGGTGCATCGTCGGGGACCTGATCCAGGGCGTGGGCACCGTGGTGATCCACAAGCCCGAGGGCAACATGCGGCGCTACTTCCGGTCGCTGGAGCGCATCATCGAGCTCGATCCCAAGGTGATCCTTCCCTCTCACGGACTGGCCATGGGAACGACGTTCCGCCTGCAGGAGACCCTGCGGCATCGCCGGTTGCGCGAGAGCTCGGTCCTCGAACTGCACCGCGAGGGACGTTCGATCAACGAGATGCTGCAGGTGATCTACAAGGATCTCGATCCGAGGCTGCTGCCGCTGGCGCGCGACAACATCGAATCGCACCTGGACAAGCTGCGCGAGGAGGGCGCCCTGGCGTAAGCCATAGCCCGGGTGAACCACGGGGCTGCGTTCCGTATTCGGAGGTGAACCGCGGGTTTCACCCGGGCTCTACGGAATGCGAGTCGCCTAGTTCTTCAGCACCATCTTGAGCTGCTCGTCGCCGTCTTTGGTCTGCTGTACGCGCACGGCCATGTAACCCTTGGCGGGCGCCAGCCAGAACACGGTCGACTTCTTCTTGTCGTTGACGCGCTCCACGCGAACGGTCTCGAAGTTGCCCGCCGGCGTCTCCACCTTTTCGCGCGCCATGATGCGGAAGCGGTAGGTCTTCGCGCGCTCGTCCTCGACCTTGGTCACCGAGAACTCTTCAGGGCCCGGCTCGCCGGCGCGGGCGACCACCCAGTTCTGGACGGCGATCTGCATCGCCAGGCGATCGACCATGCCGGTCTCGAGCGGGCGCATCTCGCCGGCACTGGAGCGCACGACGCCGTCGGTCCAGTTGAAGCGCAGGCTGAAATCGTCCTTGGGCTTGTCCGCACGCCGGAAATCGAAGTTCTGCGACAGGACCTTGCCGTCGGCCATGCAGAAGTCGGAGCGCTCGGTGACCTCGCCGATGAACAGCCGCGCGAGGCCGGAGGGCTTTGCGCGGTACTCGTAGCGCCAGCAGTTCGGGTCCTGCTGTTGCGTCAGCTGAAAGCGGGCCTCACCCAGCGTCATCATGCCGCGCGTCAGCAGGTACGTGGCGTCGCTGGGCGTCGGTGCCGGCGCAGCCGCCTGCGTGAGCGGACCGGCCGTGGCCATCGCCAGCAGCAGAACCAGACGCCAGCGGCGGGCGAGGTGGAACAGGCTGAACGGGCGGGGGGCTTTCATGACCGGAAACGCGCGTCGAGATCGGAGAGCTGCAGCGGAGCCCGGATCGATTCGCCCCGCAGCACCGCACGGGAATCGCGGAGCGACAAGGCGCCCTCGGCCATCCAGGCGACCGTCTGCGGGAGAATTCTGATTTCGACTTCGTTCATGACTCGGCCGGCGAGGGTCTCGGGCGTATCTTGGGGCTGCACGCTGACACGCCCCTGAATGACCGGTGCGCCACCGTCCAGCTCCTCGGTCACGAAATGCACCGTGGCTCCGTGCTCGGCGTCGCCGGCCTCAAGCGCGCGCTGATGCGTGCGCAGTCCCGGGTAGCGGGGGAGCAGCGAGGGATGAACGTTGATCATGCGGCCCTTGTAGCGCCGCACGAAGGCGTCGCCGAGCACCCGCATGAAGCCGGCGAGCACGATGACGTCGGGTTGCAGCTCATCGATCCGGGCCGCCATCGCCGTGTCGAAGGCCTCGCGGCTGGGGTAGTCCTCGTGCGGCACGACCTGGGTGGCGATGCCGGCCGTCCGGGCGCGTTCCAGGGCCGGGGCGGCGGCGCGATTGCTCAGCACGCCGACGAAACGACCGTCGATGCGGCCTGCGCCGCAAGCGTCGATCAGGGCCTGCAGATTGCGACCCTGGCCGGAGACCAGAGCGACGATGCGGGCGCGCGGCTCAGGCAAACCGGACGTCCTGGCGCCCCTTGATCACTTCGCCCACGACCCAGGGCTTGAGCTTGGCCTTGCGCAGCTGCGCGAGCGCTGCGTCCGCCTGCCGGCGCGGGATCACCATCGCGAAGCCGATGCCGCAGTTGAACACGCGCCACATCTCGTCCTGCTCGACCGAACCCTCGGTCTGCAGCCAGTCGAAGATGGCCGGTCGCGTCCAGGTCGTGGTGTCGACGACGGCGCCGACGCCCTTGGGGAAGCAGCGCGTCAGGTTGCCGGTGACGCCGCCGCCGGTGATGTGCGCCATGCCACGCACGTCGACGCCGGATTCGATCAGCTTGAGTACCGGCTTGACGTAGATCTGCGTCGGCGCGAGCAGGGCATCGCCGAGCGTGCCCGATTCGAAAGCCTGGTCGACCGAGTGGCCGCCGACCGACAGGATCTTGCGCACCAACGAATAGCCGTTGGAATGCGGGCCGCTGGAGGGCAGCGCGACGATCACGTCGCCCTTGGCCACCTTCGATCCATCGATGATCTTCGACTTCTCGACCACGGCGACGCAGAAGCCGGCGAGGTCGAAGTCGTCGGCGTTGTACAGGCCGGGCATCTCGGCGGTTTCGCCGCCGACCAGCGCGCAGCCCGCCTGCTTGCAGCCGTTGGCGATGCCGCGGATGACCAGCGCGGCGGTCCGGTTGTCGAGCTTGCCGGTCGCGTAGTAGTCGAGAAAGAACAGCGGCTCGGCGCCGGAGACCAGCACGTCGTTGACGCACATCGCGACCAGGTCGATGCC
>CAZXXM010000191.1:0-6456 GCA_964644715.1 uncultured Salinisphaerales bacterium | reverse complement strand
AGCCTGGACGAAGTCCGGGGTTGCGCCACGTATTGCGAGCAGAACCCCGGACTTCGTCCGGGCTACGCGGGCGAAAAGCTCAGCCCTTCAGCTGATGGTCTTCCTTCATGAAGGGCCATGCGGCTCGGAGGTACACCACCATCGAATACACCGTCAGGACGGCCGCGACGAACAGCAGGCCAAACCCGAGGTCGTAGATCGGCAAGCCGAAGGTGTCTTCGCGCCAGAGCATCATGCCGATGGCAGTCATCTGGAAGCCGGTCTTGATCTTGCCGACGGTACCGACCGCCACGCTGGTGCGGGCCCCGAGTTCCGCCATCCATTCGCGCAATGCCGAAATCGTGATCTCGCGGCCGATGATCACCGCGACCAGCAAGGACAGCAGGCCCGCGCTGCTGCCGCCGGCCTGCGCATCGTGCAGCAGCATGACCAGCGACACCGCCACCAGCAGCTTGTCGGCGACCGGATCGAGAAAAGCCCCGAACTTGGAGGTCTGCCCCAGCTGCCGCGCCAACCAGCCGTCGAACCAATCGGTGATGGCGGCGATGGCGAACAGAACGCAGGCCGCCTGGTGCGCGTAGGGCCAGCCTTTCAGAAAGAACATCCCGAGCACCAGCGGGATGATCGCGAGTCGCAACAGCGTCAGGACGTTGGGAATCGTCAGCGGCATGAGCCAGTGTCGGGGTTCCGCGCCTCAGTTTCCACTGTGAGCTCGCGTTCCGCTTCGGTCCTCAGCGGAAATGAGCGTGGATGCGCGCCGCCAGCGTGGCATTGACCCCCTCCACTTTCGCGATTTCGTCGACGCTGGCGCGCTTGAGCTGCGCCAGGCCGCCGAAGGCCTTCAGCAAGGCCCGCCGCCGCGTCGGGCCCAGGCCCTCGATCGATTCGAGATCCGACGTCAGCCTCGCCTTCTCGCGCCGGCCCCGGTGGCCGGTGATGGCGAATCGGTGCGCCTCGTCGCGGATGCGCTGGATCAAATGCAGCGCCGGCGAATCCGGCGGCAGGCGCAACGGCAACTCCCGCTCCGGCAGGATCAGCTCCTCGAGACCGGGCTTGCGCGTCGGACCCTTGGCGATGGCCACCACGCGCAGGTTCTCGATTCCCAGTTCGTCCAGGGCCTCCAGCGCTGCATTGAGCTGGCCCAGGCCGCCGTCGATGAACAGCACGTCAGGTTGCGGCGCTTCGCCGCTCTTCGCCCGCGCGAAACGCCGCTTCACGGCCTGGTGAATGGCCGCGTAGTCGTCGCCCGCGGTGATGGCTTCGCGGGGATCGGGAACGGGCGATCGGACATCACCAAGAGCCGCTTCCTCTCCAGCCGGCGCCACGACCGGATCGGAGTTCTTGCCCGATGCTTCCGCGATTCCCGGTTCCCGCCCCGATTCCCGCGTCTCGATGTTGAATTTCCGATACGCGCTCTTCAGCGGCCCGTCCTGGTTGAAGACCACGCAGGACGCCACCGTGCGCTCGCCGCGCGTATGCGAGATGTCGAAGCACTCCATGCGCGTCGGCGGCTTGTCCAGGTCCAGCGCCTGCTGCAATTCGAGCAGCCGCGCATCCATGCTCGCGGATTCGACCAGTCGCGCGGACAGCGCCTGCGCCGCCGTGCTCTGTGCCATCTCCATCAGGCGCACCTTGACGCCGCGCTGCGGCTTGCGGATCGCGACGTTGCGCTTGGCGGCCCGCGCAATCGCCTGCTCCAGCCATTCGCAGTCTTCCGGCGGATGACTGACCAGGATCTCCGCCGGCGGCGGCTGGTCGAGATAGTGCTGGCTCAGGAAGCTCTCGATCAGCTCTTCGGGCGGCGCATGCGCGGAGTGCTTCGGAAAATGGCTGCGATGCCCCAGGTTCAGTCCGTCCCGCACGCTCATCACGACCAGGCAGCTGCCCGAGGCATGCGGTGCGCAGGCGATGACGTCGAGATCGTCGGCACCGCCGGTGATCGCGCGGTTCTCGCGCACGCGCTTGAGCGCGGCGATCTGGTCGCGCAATCGCGCCGCGAGCTCGAACTCCAGGGCTTCGGAAGCCTGGTCCATCTCCACCGCGAGTTCGCCCGCCAGCTCGTCGGCCTTGCCCTCGAGCAGGCGCGCGGCGTTGCGCAGGTCGTGCGCGTAGTCCTCCTTCGTCACCAGTCCCACGCAGGGCGCGGAGCAGCGCTTGATCTGGTGCTGCAGGCAGGGCCGTTGCCGGTTGGCGAAGAACGTATCGCGGCAAGGTCGTAGCTTGAACAGCTTCTGCAGCGTGTAGAGCGTCTCGCGCACCGCGCTGGCACTGGGAAACGGCCCGAAATAGCGGTCCTTTCCGGACTTCGCGCCGCGGTAGTAGCCGATACGCGGAAACTCGTGCGACGTGAAGCGCACGTAGGGATAGCTCTTGTCGTCGCGGTAGACGATGTTGTACTTCGGCGACAGCTCCTTGATCAGGTTCGACTCGAGGATCAGCGCCTCGTCCTCGGTGTGCGTGATCGTCACCTCGACGCGCGCCACCTGCGACACCATGGCCTCGATCCGCGGATCGCCGGACGCCCGCAGGAAATAGGTGCTCACGCGCTTGCGCAGGTTGCGCGCCTTGCCGACGTAGAGCAGTTCTCCTCCGGCGCCGTACATGCGGTAGACGCCCGGCTCGAGCGTGAGCTGCGACAGGAATGCGCGGGCGTCGAACGCGCCGTCCTTGTCCCGCGGCTTGTCGTCAGGCGCCGGAGGCGGCACGTCCACCGCCGTCATCTCACCGGCACGTAGGTCTCGGTGACCTGCTCCGCGCCCGAGGTACTCGCATTGGAGATATAGACGTCCCAGGGCGCGCCATTGCTCTCGAAGCCGATGGCCTGCTTGTACGCCATCAGCTTCTGCAGGTGAGCGGACAGGCCGTCGTGCGGTCCGCGATGAACCGAACGCAAAGCCAGGCCGGCGTAGGAACGCCCGATCTTCACGTTGCGATCGGTACGCGGCTGCACCGTACCCGCCGGCACCGGGATGGCGGCGTCGAACTCGTAGACCTTGCGTTCGGCGTCCCACTTCCTGCCGATGGCCAGCGGCGGCCCGGCCGGCTTCACGCCGTCACGCGACAGCGCGGCCGTGATCTGCGAGTACGCGCGCTCGTAGGCCTGCGCGATGGCGACCGGCTCGGTGACGCTGCGCCCCGACACGTAGGCGATCGGCTTGGCGACCAGGTCCAGCCGCTCCACCGGGATTCCGGCGAAGTCCACGTCCGACAAGGTTTCGACGTGCGCCTTGAGGCTGGCCAGGCCGCGTTCGTAATCCGGTCCGGCCATGCGATCGAGCATCAGGCCGAAATAGCGCGCCAGCAGGCTGGAGCCGAACGTCGATTCGAGCCGCCAGACGACGCGCGTCCCCTTGCCCTCGGGCGCCAGTTCGAACTGCGCGCGGTTCTGCGCGTCCATGCCGGAGAACACCACGTGCACGCTCACGCGGCTGTACGGGACCGATTCGATGATCTCCTGGCTGCCCGATCCCACCGATTCGATCTCGCTGGTCCAGACGAAGCGGGCGCCGACACCGTCGATCGGCCCTTCGAGCCGTGTCTTCATCGCCGGGTCGAGCTGCGCCCAAGGCGACCAGTCCTTGAAATGCCGGAAGCCGTCGAGCACGGCGAACACCGTGGCGGGCGGACGGTCGATGACGATGCTGCGCTCCAGGCGCGCGCTGTCCGGCAGCACAAAGCCGATCGCCACGACGGCGAAGACGAGCGCGGCAGACCCGATCAGCAGCCGATGAAACACCTTCTGGGGATTCAGATGCGGACTCCTGAAACGATCGATGCCCCGCGCGGTCCCGGCTTCACTTGATCAGCTTGCCCAGCAATCCGCCGCCGAGGCCCTGCAGCCCCGGCGCCTGGCCGAGCAGGTTGTCCACGGTGTCGGGACCCGCGGCCGTCTTGAGCTTCTCGATCAGCGCCGGAACGAACCGGGCGGCGGAGCCCGCGTCGAAACCCGCACCCTCGAGCTTGCCGAGAACGCCGGCGAGGCCGGCCTGGCCCTGCCCGGTCACCACACCCAGCAGGCTCGCGGCCTGGCCGAGCAGACCTCCTCCGTCTCCGCCGGACGACGAAAGGGCCTTGGCCTGTTCGATCCACGCCGCGGCGCCCGGCACCTTCGCGATCAGGGCCTGGAACTCCGGGCTGGCCGCGGACTGCTGCAGCAGCTGAAGAACTACGCCGGCACCCGCCTGGACCTGGTCCGCACGCAGGCCGAACTGCTGGGCGAGCGAGCTAATGAGATTCTGCAATGGGTTCTCCGGAGAAGGGTTGAGCGACGCGATGCTACACCGTGGATCGGACCGCGCGGGGAGCCCGGGGGTTCCGGCACCGGTCCCTAGAAACGCGGTGCAGCGAGCTTCACGTCCGCGTACTTCCACGCCGCCTGCAGCCTCGCCCGGGCTTCCTGGCTCGGCCTGCGCTGCGCGTCCAGCGCGGAGACCAGGCCGAACAGCGACCAGCCGTTCTCGCGGTTGCGCCGAAGATCTTCCTCGAACACCGCCTGGGCCTGCTCGGCATCGCCGGCCTCGAGCAGTGCGGCGCCCAGCGCTTGCCGCACCGGCATGTACCAGGCCGAGGGCTCGTCGTAATGGAGTGCGTCCTGTCGCTCGACGGCCTGGCGCAGCGCCGCGATGGCGGCCGCGGAATCTCCGCGGACCAGCGCGATTTCGCCGGCGAGCTGGCGCTCGGCGAGCTGCAGCAGGGAGGCGAAACTGTTGATGCCCCAGACGCTCTGCTGCTCGAGGTCGGGATGCGCGGCGATCGTCGCCAGACCCTCGAGCGCACGCTGCGCCTCGGCGACGCGACCGCTGCGCAACATGGCCATGCCGCGTGCGTAGTGCCAGATTGCCGTCGGATACGGCAGGTCCGCCGGCGGCGGCGGTTGCGCGAGCAGCTCGGCCCATCGACCGAAGCGCGCCCGGGCCAGGTACGGCGTCACCCAATAGTGCTGCAGCGCGACGTACCCGGGCTGGCGCGAGCGCTCCAGGTCCATCTCCCGGGCCACCTCGTCAGCGGCGGCCACCGCCCGATGGCTCGATCCTTCCATCATCGTGCTGGCATACAGGAAATGATGGTTGTGCGGCACGTACCCCTGGGGATACACGCCGGAAGCTCCGCGACAGAGGTCCAGGTAACGCGTGTCCGCGGCGATCGCCCGAAGGTTCGCCTCGGTGGCCTCGTGGTAATGCCCGGTCCGCATGTAGATGTGCGAGGACATGTGCACGAGGTGTCCGGCGCCGGGAACGAGCGTCTGCAGACGTCGGGCGGCCTCCAGCCCGCGCTCCGGCAAGCGCGAGGCCTCGACCAGGTGGATGTAGAAATGGTTGGCGCCCGGATGCTCCGGCGTCTCGCGGAGCACCTGCTCCAGCAGGGCGAGGATCTCCTGCGTCCACGGCCTCGGCTCGCCGGAGCGATCGTAGAAATCCCAGGGATGCAGGTCCATCAGTGCTTCGGCCAGCAGCGTCCTGGCGTCGGCGTCCTGCGGATAGCGCGCGACCAGCTCGCGCATGGCATCCGCGTAGGCCTGGTCGAGAGAACCGCGGTCCGCTTGCGGAGACTCGGTATATCGCGCCGCCAGCGCCGCGATGAAGTCTCGCTCGCGGACCCGCATCCGCGGCGCCAGCGATTGAGCCTGCTGCAGTCGCATCCAGGCGCGGGCACCGCTCTCGGGGCTCATCCCGGCATTCAGGTGAGGCCCCAGCACCAGCGCGGCACCCCACCAGCACATGCCGCAGTCGGGATCGAGCTCGGCCGCTTTCAGGAACGCGCGCCCCGCCGCGTCGTGGTTGAAGCCGTAGGCCAGCACCAAGCCCTGGTCGAACCAGCGGCGCACGTCGGAATCCTCGATGCCGGCCTCCATGCGATAGGACCCGAGCCCGGGCAGCCATTGCGCCGGCATCGACTCCGCCCCCGACGCAGCGGTGGACACGGCCTCGGGCTTTCTCAACACGCCATGGACCAGCAGGCCGAGCACGAAGCTCATGACCGCGACGGCGGTGATGCGGCTCTGGTTCGTCATCGCGATGCACCGCCTTGCGCGCCGGCTTCTTCGTGCGAAACCGGCACCGGTCCGACCGGAGCGTGCGCCGTCGCGATCGGCGCGACGCCCGGATCAGGCCGGCGCTTTGTGATCGGTGAACAGCGACAGGTCGACACCCTCACCCACCAGCAGGTCATCGCGCCCCACGAAGCGCGGCTTCACGTACCAGACCAGCAAGGGCAGCACGAGCAGCGCCATCACCATGTTGATCGACATGATCACGACCAGCAGCAGGCCCATGTCGGCCAGGAATTTCAGGCCGGACATGAAATACCAGGGCAGAACGCCCACGGTCATGATCGTGGCGGTGAACATGATCGCCTTGCCCGTCGTACGCAGCGCGGCGGTGATGGCGGCACCCCAGTCCCGGTCCTGTGCGTGGTACTCCTCGCAGATGCGCGACAGCAGGTAGATGCCGTAGTCGA
>CAZXXM010000190.1:0-6519 GCA_964644715.1 uncultured Salinisphaerales bacterium | reverse complement strand
TCGTCCACGCCCATGATCCCGAACGGACCTTCGACCCAGAACTTGGTGCCGCTGCGGTCTTTCTCGAACAGCCACTCGGAAAAGCGGCCGCCGGGCAGCTTCTTGACCAGGACCCCGACCTCGTTCGCCGGGGCACCGCCGTCTTGTGGCGGGACGTCGTAGTACGAATAGCTGCGCCGCGTGAACGAGCCGGACTCTGCGATCGTGCAGTACTGGCCGGCGTTGAAGTGCACCGGCTCGTCGAGCGCCAGGCGCAGGTCGATCACGTCGCCCGGCAGGCGCTGCCAGCGCACGACGCGCGAGGACACGGTCTTCACCGGCAGCAGCGCGTGATGCCCGAGCTTGGCTTCCACGACCAGCGATCCGCGGACCTTGGCCTGGCAGGCGAGCACGTAGCCGGCCTCGATCTCCTCGTTCTTCAGCGGCGACAGCGCGAGGTCGACCATGGGGCTGACGCGGCCGGACAGCAGCCGGGTCTTGCACTGGCCGCAGACGCCGACGCGGCAGTTGTGCGGGTAGTCGACACCCTGCTCGAGCGCCGCCTTGAGCAGCAGATCGTTGCGGCGGATGTCGAAGACTTCCTCGCTGCCGTCCTTGCCGCGCACGGTGATGCGGCACAGTTCGCCACGCGGGGCGCCGGCGGGTGCGGGTTTGCGTTCTTCGACCATCGGCACGGCTCCGGCCTCAGGCCTGCAGCTGTGGCCGGCGTGCGCCGACATTCCAGATGTCGGCCGGCAGGTCGCGCACCGGATCGGGCGTCTCCATGTCGTGCCAGCCGGCGCGCTCGTTCTCGCGCCGCGCGATCTCGCGCTCCTGCGGCGTGGCGTAGTGCAGGTCCCAGTGCTTGAGCAGCGGCTTGATCATCATGAAAAACAAGGGCGGCACCAGCGCGAGCAGCACGACCAGCAGGAACTGCGGCTGCACCGGGCCGTTGGTGTCGGGCTCGAGCTTGTAGAACGGCTTGTAGCTGTCGTCGTGGTGGCCGGCGTGATTGGTGATCTCCAGGGCGAGGATGCGCACCAGCGGCGTGATGTGGTTCCAGGTGTGGTGCTTCTCGAAACGGCCCGGGGTCGCGGAGATGAGGCCGTAGTGGTTCACGTAGTTGAAGACCTCGAGCAGCATGCGCGGGCCCAGCAGCAGCGTCAGGATCGACAGCAATGCGCCCATGAAGCCGCCCAACGCATAGAGCACGGCGGTGAACACCACCAGCATGGCCGCCTTGTAGACCCAGGCGTTGCGCGGGTCGTACCAACGGCGGCCGCGCTTGGTCCACATCATCTTTTCGAGGTGATAGGCCTCCTTCCACTGGCCCGGGAAGGTGCGCAGGATGTGGCCGTACACGGTGTCTCCGCGACGGGCGTAGTCCGGATCGTCGGGCGTGGCGACGCGCATGTGGTGCGTCACGACGTGCGTGATCTCGCGCCAGGGATCGTAGATCAGGCACTGGCCCACGCGGCCCAGCCAGCGCAGCACGAACTCTTCGCGATGGAACAGCTCGTGCACCGGCGGCGCGCCGATCACGAAGCCGATGAACAGCGTACTGACGAACGCGCCGACGGCCGCAGAGTTCGTCGCGAAGTGACCCTGCCCGACGAGCCAGCTGTAAAACAGGATGTTGGCGAAACTGGCGAGCACGGTCATCGCGCAGATGACGTCGTAGATGCGCACGTAGCGCTGGTCGCGCATCGAGTAGTCGCGTGGCAGGTAGGCATCCAGGAACAGCACGCCGAGCAGGATCCCCAGCCCGAGCCAGGCGTAGTTCCCGCCGAGCCACAGCCCGTAGGCGTGCGCGGAAAGAATGGCGGGAGACAGCAGGTACTTCGTGTAATCCAGCATCGCGCGCCTCCTGCGAATCGGCCTGCGTCCGGGCCTTCGTCAGGCTGGATCCTCGCCCGGGCTGGAATCACGCGACCCAACCCATAGTTAGCCAGTACCCCGGACGAAGTCCGGGGTACTGGTCAGCAGGTCAGCAGGTCAGCGCGCCAGCATGTTCAGGGATCTGGCGCGCGCCAGCGCGGCCGAGCGGCTGGACACGCCGAGCTTCGTGTACAGGTTGTAGAGATGCCATTTGACGGTGGCCACCGATACGCTGAGGCGATCCGCCAGTTGCTGGTTCGACAGGCCCGCTTCGATCAGGCCCAGCAGCTCGAGCTCGCGCGCGGTCGGCGTCTCGAGCACGGGCCGCTCGCCCTGGGCCGGATCCATCTGGCCGAACAGGGCGGGATTGCTGATCGGCAGCCCGCGGCAGATCTGCGCGAAGAAGCGCCGCTCCTCTTCCAGCGCGAAGCCCCAGGCCTGCGGCTTGGTGTCGTTGACCAGACCGGCGATCAGGTCGCTGCGATCGCGGAACGGCCGCAGCATGCCTCGCCGGGCGGCCAGGCTCACCGCCCGCGCCAGGTGCTTGGTGGCGGACTGCGGATGATGGGAGCACAGGGCGATGGCGGTCTCGGCCAGCGCCAGTTCCACCAGGCGCGCGGCACGCCCCTCCTTCTTGGCCAGCCGGGTCTCCTCGCCGATCAGGGTCTCGGCCTGCTTCAGCTGCCCGCCCGCGATCAGCAGATCGATCTCGGCCGCTGTCCAGGCCTCGCGGGCGCGGGCCGTATCCAGGCCTTCGACGGCCGCGCGGCGTTCGGAAGCCGCCGCCAGCAACCCGATCTGCGTGGCTTCGGCGCGCGCATCCTCGAGCCGGCCCAGCCGCACCAGGCGCTGGATCAGCATGCAGGACAGCATCAGTCCCAGGCGCGGCGCGTAACCGCTGGCGATCTCCCGCAACTGCGAAACCGGAATGGCGTCGTCTTCGCGCCCCGACCACAGCTTGACGGCTGCATCCAGACCGACGGCCGCGGTGTCGACGACGCCGTGTATGTGCGTCCAGCGCAGGCCCTGCGCGAGCAGGCCGCGGGCCTCGTCTTCGAGGCCCATTTCGACGGCGCACTTGGCGGCGGCGAGCGCGATCGTTCCGGTGATGCCCGCGCCGTCGCCGAGCGTGGCGCGCGAACGCGACAGCGAGGCCAGCAGGTCGTTGTGGACGCCCGCGTAGTCGCCCTCGTAGACCGACACGATGGCGCTGAGCACCGACACCCAGCCGCTGCCGTAGGCACTGCTGGCCTGTGCGATGGCGGCCTGCGCGATGCGCATCGCCTGGCGGGCTTCGACGAAACGGTGCTCGCTGCACATCGAAATGCCTTGCGCGCAGGCCACCGTCGCGGTGTTGAATGGGTCGTCGGCGCCGCGCCCCGCCATCCAGCGGGTGGCGAGTTCGAGGGCGTCGGCGAGGCGGTCGGTGTAGGTGTCGATGCAGATCCGGATGACTTCGACGCGGCGCTTCAGGTCGGCCAGCTGCGCGGCGTCGCGCCCCGCCTGCTGCTCGTCCGCGATGCGCCTGGCCAGCCGCTCGTTCTGCTGCCGCGCGGTTTCGTAGCGGCGATGGAAGACCAGGGCCCAGACGTACCAGAAGTCCGCCTCCCAGCCGACCTCGTGGCCATCGCCGCGCAGCTTCTCGACCCACTCGATGCAGCGGCGCAGGTCGCCGCGGTCGCGAACGAACACTGCGGCCACGCGCTCGAGGATGGCGCTCGCGAGGCCCGTCGATCCGGCGCGCAGCGCGTAGTCGATGGCGTCTTCCCACAGACCGTTGCGCTCGCACCATTCGGCCGCGCGTTCCAGCACTTGCCGGCGCCGGGCGGCGTCGAGCGAGCGCTGGCCTTCCTCGATCAGGAATTCGCGGAACAGGCCGTGCAGCCGGTACCAGCTGCGCTTGCGGTCCAGCGGAATCATGAACACGTTGCGATGCAGCAGAACGCCGAGATGCCGCGGCGCCTCGTCGTCGCCGGTGGCGTAGCGGCACAGATCGGCACAGAAGCTGCGCAGCGGCCCGATCTCGACCAGAAAGCGCCGCGTCTGCGGCGCGAAGCCGGCGAGCGCCTGGCGATTGAGCAGCCCCGACAAGTCCTCGTCGGCGCCGGAGAAGTGCGCCAGCGCCTCGGTGGGCCGCTCAGACGAGCTCAGGATGATCTGTGCCAGCCGGACGGCCGCAGGCCATCCCTCGGTCTGCACGACGATGGACTCCACCGCCTCGTCGCCGATCTGGGCGCACAACTCGGCGCCGAACAAGTCCCGAACGTCTTCCGCGCGCAGGCTCAGCTCGGCGAAGCGGATGTCGCGCAGCCGACCCTCGAGCTTGGCGCGCGCGAGGTTCATCGGGATTTCGGAGGTGCTGGAGAACAGGAAACTGACCGACGACGGCGTGCGGAACACGAGCCGGTCGAGCAGGTATCCGAGCGTCTCGTCGGTGCAGTAGCCGAGATTGTCGATCAGGATCAGCGAGGGATCCGACAGGTGCGCCATCGCGTCGAGCAGGTGCGCGACGCGGTTCTCCATCGGGTCGTCGCCGCGGATGAGCGCCTGCGTCGGATGCACCTGGGCCTGCCGGTTGCCGAGCGCCGCTTCCAGCAGGCTCAACAGGCGTTCGACGGAATCGTCGCGATCGTCGAGCGCGATCCAGTGGCTGCGCACGCCCTTGGCGCGCAACGCCGCGAAGACGGCCGATGCGAACACCGTCTTGCCGTAGCCCGTCGGCGCGATCAGCGTCGTGACCTTCGCCGGCGGACGCGGCTCGCGCGTCAGCGCGTCCAGCAGCGTCGTGCGGACCAGCGGAAACGAAAAACCAGGTGGCTCCGCCCCGCCCTCGCGCGTCTCCTGCGAACGTGCCTGGGCGGGCTTTGCGAGGTCGTTACCCATCCGGACCTGCCCTACCTTGGGGAGGCTGGATTGTAAGCGCTCCCCCCGTAGCCCGGACGTAGTCCGGGGCGATTCTCCAGCGCCCGGGTCCCGGACTTCGTCCGGGCTACGGTTGGGATCAGGCGGCGATCGCGCTGCGCGAGCGGGTCAGCCGGAACTTCTGGTAACCGTTGGCGGCCGCGTTCTCGCAGGTGTCCCGATAGGCCGGGAATCCGCCCATGTAGATCAGCACGCGGCGCGGCTTGCCGGGGATGTTATCGCCCATGTACCAGGTGTTCGACTGCGGCAGCAGGGTCATCGCACCGATCTCGTCGGCATGCGCGCACCACTCTTCCTCGGCTTCCGGGGTCACGTCGATGCAGTCGGCGCCGTGGCTGGCCATGAAGTCCAGGCAGCGTTCGATCCAGGCCGCCTGGTACTCCGCCAGCTGGATCGGCGCGAACACGGCGCTCGGGCTGCCCGGGCCGTTCATGTAGATCATGTTGGGGAAGCCGCTGCTCATCATTCCAGCGAACGTGCGAAGGCCGTCGGCCCAGTGCTGCCGGATGGTCTCGCCTCCGCGGCCGCGGATGTCGATACGATCCAGCGCGCCGGTCAGCGCATCGAACCCGGTGGCGTAGACGATGACGTCGCAGGCGTGGATCCGGCCGTCCTGGGTCTCGATCCCTTCCGGCGTGATGCCGGCGATGCCGGTTTCGCGTAGATCGACCAGGGTGACGTTGTCGCGATTGTAGGTCTCGTAGTATCCGCTGTCGGCGCACAGCCGCTTGGTCAGGATCGGGTACGTCCGCGGCGTGAGCTTCTCGGCCAGGCCGGGGTCGCGAACGCGTTCGCGGATCTTGCCGCGTACGTATTCGGCGCAGCTCTCGTTCGCCGCCGCGTCGGTGAGCAGATCCTTGTACGCGTTGTAGAACGACAGCCCGCCCGCGGCCCAGCGTCGGTCGTACTCGGCCTGGCGTTCCGCCTCGCTGACCTCCATGGCCCCCTGCGTCGGATTGGGCTTGTCGAGAAAGCTGAGACCGACGAAGCCGGCCAGCGACTCGCTTTCGACCTTGCGCAGGCTCGCGTAGTCGGCCTTGATGCGCCGCTGGTGATCGGCGTCCATCGGCGCGTTGCGCGCCGGAATGGCGAACACCGGCGTGCGCTGGAACACCGTCAGATGCGAGGCGACCTTCGCGATCTCCGGAATGCACTGCACCGCCGACGAGCCCGTGCCGATCACGCAGACGCGCTTGCCTTCCAGGGTCACCCCTTCCTTGGGCCAGGTCCCGGTCTGCACCTGCGCGCCGCGGAAGGTCTCGGCCCCCTCGAAGTACGGACGATTGGGCGCCGACAGCAACCCGGTGGCCATGATGCAGAAGCGCGCGCTGACCTTCTCGCCGCCTTCAGTGGTCAGCTCCCATCGATGGGATTCCTCGTCGAAGATCGCCGTCGCGATCCGGGCGTTGAAACGGATGTGCGGACGCAGCTTGAATTTGTCGGTGACGTACTCCGCGTAGCGCTGAAGCTCGGGCTGCGCGGCGTACCGCTCGGACCACTCCCATTCCTGCTCGACTTCGCGGGAGAACGAGAACGAGTATTCGAGGCTCTCGAGATCGACGCGCGCGCCCGGGTAGCGGTTCCAGTACCAGGTGCCGCCAACGGCGCTGCCGGCCTCGTAGAGACGAACCGATCGTCCTTTCTGCAGCGAACTGTGGAGCATCTGCAGGCCGGCAAAACCGGCGCCGACGATCACCACATCGAGCGCGCCCGACGCAGCCTTCTGGGAATCCGCCATGT
>CAZXXM010000189.1:0-6567 GCA_964644715.1 uncultured Salinisphaerales bacterium | reverse complement strand
GGATTTCCCGCCACCATCTGCAGCGCCGCCAGATTGACCAGGTAACGCTCCTGATCCTTCTCCTGGTAGACCGGCAGGATGCGCTCGGCCAGATCCCGCATCAGCGCGGGCACCGACGGATCTTCCACCGTCGGCGGCGGCACGAATTCGAAACCCTGCGCCTGCGTCCGGCTCGACATCAGCAGCAACGCCAGCAGCGCACCCACACGAATCCAGATCCTGCCTCGACTCATGAGGCCTCTCCTTCGGCGGCCGCGTCGCCGCGGGTGCTCCCGCCATCGGCCTTGACCAGGTGCACGACGCGCGAGAACAGCGGATCGCGTCCCTGCAGAGCACGCCCGATGTGCAGCACCCCGGTCTGCGCAAGATCCTTCTCGAAGATGTCGACGACACGCCGCAGCCCCTCGTCGTCGAGCGACCCGAGAGCATCGTCGACGATCAGCCAAGGCGGTGCCTGCAGAACGATGCGCGCGAACGCCAGGCTCAGCTGCTCGTCCTGGCTCAGTTCCTGGTCCCAGCGCTTCGTGACGTCCAGCGAGGGCGCCAGGCGCGCGAGCCCCAGCCGCGACAGGGCCCGCGCGAAGTCGCCATCGCCGAAATCGCCGACCTTGCACGGATAGGCGAGCACATCGCGCAAGCTCCCTCGCGGGAGATACGGCGTGCCGCGCGGCATGTAGTAGATGGCCTCGTTTGCAGGTCGCTCCACCCGACCCTCACCCCAGGGCGACAGCCCCGCCAGCGCGCGGAAGAGCTGCGTCTTGGCCGTCCCCGGCGCCCCGACGATCAGCACGCGCTCGCCGGCCGTCACCACCAGCGAGGCCTCGTCGAGGCGATCGCGCCCGGTCTGCGAGTCGACCTGCAGACCGTCGATCTTCAACCGTCCAGCCTCGCCCTGCGCATATTCGATCCGGCTCGCAGTTCCGGTCAGCGAGTGGTCCATGACCAGGGCCTGGCGGAAATTCGCGACGCGCAGCAGGGTCGCCCGCCAGTCGGCCAGGATGCTGAAATTGTCGACGAACCAGCGCAGCGAGGACTGCGCCTGCGTGAACGCCGCGGCGGCCATCATCAAGCCGCCGAACGACACCTTGCCGGAGAAGTACAGCGGCGCCGCGACGAGAATCGGCGCGACGGTCGTCATCCAGCCGAAGCCCGCGGTGACCCAGGTCAGGTTCGTCAGACCCATCACGAGACGGCGCGAAGCCCCGAGCAGTTCCTCGAGGTGGCGCTCGACGCGTCGCTTCTCTCCCATCTCGCCGCTGGCCAGCGAGATGCCGTCGAGATGTTCGTTGACGCGCACCAGTGACAGGCGCAGCTCCGCCTCCCGTTCGTAGCGTTCGGCATTGCGCCCGACGAGACTTCGACCGACCCAGTAGCTCATCAGCGATCCCAGGCCCGCGTACAGCACGGCCGCCCAGACCATGAAGCCGGGAACCGCGTAGTCCTTCTCGCCGATGCGGATGCTGAAGTCCGCCGAGATCACCCACAGCACGCCGGCGAAGGACATGAACAGGATCGAGGCCTGCAACAGGCCCACGCTCAGGTCGGCCGACATGTCCGACAGATGCCGCGCGTCGTCGTGCATGCGCTGATCGGGATTGGTCCCCATCGCACCCGCCTGGGCCAGCCAGAACGCCCGGCGCGGCTGCATCCACTGATCGACCAGGTCGCGCACCAGTCCTTCGCGCAGCTTCAGCTTGAGCGTCTCCACCAGCCAGCGCTGCGCCACGTTCAGCACCAGCAGCACGCCGGCGATGATGAAGAACACGCCGAGCTGGAAGACGAAGTCGCGCATGTCGCGCCGCGACAGCGCATCGAAGAAATCCTTGTTCCAGCTGTTGAGCCGGATCTGGCCGTAGGACGTGGCCCCGACGACCACGACGATGCCGAACGCCACCAGCAGCATGGCCTTGCCCGCCGACGAGGCGTACATCGCCCGCACGATCGTCACCAGCTGGCGCAGCAGGCCGGTGCTGGCGATCACCGCCGCCGAGGGCGTTTCGATCGCGGTCTCGGGGGCCTGTGCCATCGGTCAGAGCGCCACGAGCGAACGGGCCGCGACGCGGCGCGCCGCGATGCAGGAGATGCAGGCCGCGTAGCTCCAGGTCAGATGCTTGGCGGACGTCTGCGCGCCGCTGGTCCGATCGAACTGTTCCGACAGCGCGCCATCGGAAGGAATGTAGTCCCGCATCGTCGCCAGGTAGGCGTCGCCCCGCGCGAACCAGGTGTGGGCGGCAGCGGCGCCGGCGGCCACCGCGCGAAAGCAGAACTCGGCCGCCGCGAACGTCGAGAAGAAGTAGGCCCCGCCGGAGTGATAGACGTCGCCCTCGTAGCGTCCCATCGCCGGACCTTCGCCGCGCCCGCGGTTGATCGCGTAAAGCCTGCCGAACAAGGCTTCGAGCCGCGCGAGCGTGGACTGCAGGCGTGGATCGAGCACCGAATGCGGACCGGCGTCGGGCCCTGCATGGATTCCGGCGAAGACGACGGCGATGTCGAGCTCCTTCAGGGAGCGTGTACCCGAGGGCAGGATGCGGGAACGATAGTAGCCGGCGTCGTCCAGCCAGTAATCGTCGAGCCGTTGAAGCGCGAGCTGCCCCTGTTCGCGGCAGACGCGGGCGGTGATTGCGTCGCCCGCCGTGTCGAGCCAGTCCGCACCTTGCGCCAGCGCCGCGGCCGAAACGCGCAGCGTGTAGTAGTGATGGCCGGATTCCTCTTCCCAGATATCGTGGGACGGCTCGTGCCAATGGCGCCGCGTGAATTCGAGATCGGTGCGCAGCAGGCGCGCGGCATCCGCTCGCAGCTCGTCGGCCAGCAGGCCCGTGCGCAGCCAGCGCAGCACCGCGAGTGCGCGCAACGGCGCCCCGTCGAACTGGGGGCGCGTCCACCGCGAGATGTCGAGCGTGCCGTCGGGATTTGCGCGCGTATCGGCGACGACCGCGTCGCCATGGATCTGCGCGAGTTCCTCGTCGTCGCGCAGGAAGCGCTGGAAGTCGGGCGCGGCCCGAGCGCGGCGCAGGGTGCCGGGCAGCAGCGCCCGTCCGTCGAGCCGGTTCAACGCAAGGCTGAACCGAACGAAGTCGGCGAGGTGCGTCAGCGCCTCGGCTCCCAGATCGCCCGACTCTTGAAGGATCCGCAGGGCGTCGACGACCAAGGCCGAGTCGCGATACCAGTGGAAGAAATAATCCGGATCCGGGTCCCAGTCCGCCAGCACCGGCGAGGCGACGATCGCGCCCTTCACCGCGCGGATCGACTGCCCGAAGCCCGGCCGCTGCTTGACCAGGTGCACCGGCGACACGCCGCGCAGCATCAGCGCGGCCGAGAGCCGGTATTGCTGGTCGGTCCAGGCGTCGAGCGATCCGCTCAAGCGGCGACGCTCCCGTCCAGATGCGGACTCGAGAACCCCAGCCTGCGCAGGCCCGCGCGGACTTCCGGCACGCGCATGAACAAATTCCACAGCAGGGCGCTGCGGTGGTTCTCGATCATCACCACGATCGGTCCCTGGTCGATCGCCAGAAACGTGTCGGCGAACCAGCCGCGCTTCTCGCTGAACGCGTCGACGAAACCGAACTCGCGCCACAGCTTCGTCCCGTGGCGAGACAGAAATCCGCGCGTCGCCTGCACGACCTCGCGCGGCGCGTACGGCATGCTCGACAGCGCCGCGGTCGGCGAGATCGTGCCGTTGTCGTTGCTCGGCGAGTGCGCGTCGTAGCCGCCCGGATCGTCGCTGGCCGTCAGCCCCCAGCAGTCGGCGCCATATCCGGCGTGGCCGTTCGGGTTGCGCACGCAGTGCTCGCGATTGATCTGCACGTGGCGTACGCACAGGTCCCAGTAGTCGGCATAGCGGTCCTTCAGCCCGCGCGGGTCCAATCCGCAGAAGGAATAGTGCGAAAAGAACAGCGGCCCTCCGTAGGGCTGCCCCAGCGGCAGATCGATGCCGTGGAAACGCCCGCCGTTCAGAAAGTCCGGCCCGCTGGCAAAGCCGCGGTGATACACCTCGGGCGTGATCGCGTGGCGCGGCGCGGACGCCGCCAGCAGATAGGTGATCAGGCACTCGTTCCAGCCGTGGATCGCGTGGTTCATCGCCCAGCCGTGGCGCGGACTCCAGTGCCAGAACAGCACGTCCTGGCCCTGCGTGAACCAGTCCCACTCGACCGTTTCCCAGAGACCGGTGATCCGGCTGCGGATCGAAGCCTCGCGCGGCTCGTCGCGGTCGAAGTATTCGCGCGCGCACAGCAAGCCTTGCAGCAGCAGCGAGGTCTCGACGAGATCCGCCGCATCGTCCTTGCCGTAGAACGCGATGCTCTGCCCCGTCATGCCGTCCATGAAGTGGGGAAACGCGCCGTGGTAGCGCTCGGCCCGCGTCAGCACCTCGAGCATGTCGCCCATGCGGACGACCGCCTGCTCGCGCGACACCCAGCCGCGCTCCGCCGCGACGATCAGCGCCATCACGCCGAAACCCGAGCCACCGATGGCGACCTGATCTTCCGGTGCCGTCCCGAATGCCGGCAGGCGGTCGCGGGCCAGGCCGCTGACAGGGTGTGCGCCTTCCCAGAAGAAGCGGAACGTCTGGCGCTGGACCCGATCCATCAGGGCTTCGTCGGGAAGCCGGAGCAGCATCGCGGGATCGTCGGCGGTCACGCGGGGCGCCCTCTGCTGGCTTGGCATCTCTTTTTTCACCGGGCGTGCAAATCTCCTGAAGCCCGGATTCTGACTTCGTTTCACCGCCCTGGCGATTTGGGGATGCCGACCTATCATGCGGAAACACGCTGGAGATGGACCACGGGCGATGAGTCGTATCGAAGAGTTGATGGGCCGGATGACCTTGGCGGAAAAGCTCGGCCAGCTGACGATGACCGCCTCGAGCTACGCGGTCACCGGTCCGGTGATCGCCGGCGATTCCACCGAGTCCATCCGCGACGGCACGATCGGCAACCTGCTGAACATGGTGGGCGTCGATCACGTCAACGAGATGCAGCGCATCGCCGTCGAGCAGTCGCGCCTCGGCATTCCGCTGCTGGTCGGCCTCGACATCATCCACGGGCACCGCACGCTGTTCCCGATCCCGCTCGCCGAGACAGCATGTTTCGATCCCGGCGTCTGGGAGCGCACCGCACGCGAGGCGGCGCGCGAGGGAGCCGGCGACGGCCTGGCGATGACCTTCGCCCCCATGCTCGACGTCTCGCGCGACCTGCGCTGGGGCCGCACCGCCGAAGGCTCCGGAGAAGATCCCGGGCTGGCCGGGCTGATGGCGCGCGCCAAGGTGCGCGGCTTTCAGACCGACGACCTGTCCGGCGCCGAGAGCCTGGCCGCCTGCGCCAAGCACTTCTGCGCGTACTCGCCGGTGATGGCCGGCCGCGAATACGCGTCGGTGGACATTTCCGAGCGGACCTTGCGGGAGGTCCATCTGCCGGCGTTCGCCGCCTCGGTCAAGGCCGGGGTCGAGACGATCATGCCCGCGTTCACCGATCTCAATGGCGTGCCGATGACCGCGCATGTCCCGCTGCTGCGCGATTACCTGCGCGGAGAGCTGGGTTTCGAGGGCGTGCTGGTCAGCGACTACAACGCCATCGGAGAACTGATCAAGCACGGCGTCGCGGCGGATCTCGTCGAGGCGGCGACCTTGGCGCTGAAGGCCGGCGTCGACATCGACATGATGGCCAATGCCTACCGCACCGGCCTGCCGATCGCACTCGAACGCGGCCGGGTGACGATCGAGGAGATCGACGCCAGCGTGCGCCGCGTGCTGCGGCTCAAGGAGAGGCTCGGGCTGTTCGACGATCCGTACCGGCGCGGCGCGAAGCCCGAAGCCGCCCCGATCATCGCCGAACGAAGGCGATTCGCGCGCGAGGTCGGCGCCCGCTGCATCACGATGCTGAAGAACGACGGTGACGCCCTGCCGCTGAAGCCGGGCCTCCGTCGGCTCTGCGTGCTGGGGCCGCTCGCCGACGCGGCCGAGGACATGCGCGGACCCTGGTGGGCGGCTGGCGAAGCCGAAGGCCAGGTCAGCGTGATGGCCGGCCTGAAAGCCGGCCTGCCCGACGTCGAAATCCGCCATGCGGCGGGCGTAGGCATCGACGATGCAGACCTCTCCGGCATCGCGGCAGCCGTGGCGCTCTGCGAAGACGCCGAAGCCTTGATCCTGTGCCTGGGCGAGCGCGCCACGATGAGCGGAGAAGCCGCCAGCCGCGCCTATCCCGAGATTCCGGCGTCGCAGATGGAACTGGCGAAAGCCGCCGTCGCGCGGGCGCGCGAACGGCAGATCCCCGTCATCGCGATCCTGTTCTCCGGCCGGCCGCTGGTGATTCCCTGGCTCGCGCAGAACACCGACGTGATTCTCGCCGCCTGGTTCCTCGGCTGCGAGGCCGGCAACGCGATCGTCGACGTGCTCGGCGGGCGCGTCTCGCCCGGCGGCCGTACGCCGATCACCTGGCCCCGCGCCGTTGGCCAGGTCCCGATCTTCTTCGGCCAGCGCCCCAGCGGAAGGCCGATGGATGCAAAGGACTACTTCACGAGCAAGTACCAGGACGTCCCGAACGATCCGCTGTATCCCTTCGGGCATGGCCTGAGCTA
>CAZXXM010000188.1:0-6615 GCA_964644715.1 uncultured Salinisphaerales bacterium | reverse complement strand
TGCCGCCCGGCTGCACGATCTCGTAAGGACTCATCGAGGCGTCGCCGACGAAGATCACCTTGTAGTCCGGCGTGTACTTGTGCAGCACGTCGAACAACGGGATGCGCTCGTTGTTGCGGCGCAGGTTGTCCTTCCAGACGCTCTCGTAGACGAAGTTGTGGAAGTAGAAATACTCGAGGTGCTTGAACTCGGTCTTGCAGGCGCTGAACAGTTCCTCGCAGACCTTCACGTGCGGATCCATCGAGCCGCCGACGTCGAGGAACAGCAGCACCTTCACCGTGTTGCGCTTCTCCGCGACCATCTTGATGTCGAGCCAGCCGGCGTTGCGCGCGGTGCTGCTGATGGTGTCGTCGATGTCGAGTTCGTCCTGCGCACCTTCGCGCGCGAACTTGCGCAAACGGCGCAGCGCGATCTTGATGTTGCGCGTCCCCAGCTCGATGTTGTCGTCGAGATTGCGGAACTCGCGCTTCTCCCAGATCTTCACCGCTTTCTTCTGGCCGCCGGTGCCGCCGATCCGCACACCTTCCGGGTTGTAGCCGGAGTTCCCGAACGGCGAGGTGCCGCCGGTGCCGATCCACTTGTTGCCGCCCTGGTGACGATCCTTCTGTTCCTCGAGCCGCTTCTTCAGCGTTTCCATCAACTGGTCGAGACCGCCGAGCGCCTGGATCTTGGCCTTCTCCTCGTCGGTGAGCAGCTTGTCGGCCTGCTTGCGCAGCCACTCTTCCGGAATGGAGCCCAACAACTCGCCGGTGACCGCCTCGATGCCCTTGAAGTACGCCGCGAAGGCCCGATCGAAACGGTCGTACTGGGATTCGTCCTTGACCAAGGTCACCCTGGCCAAGTGATAGAAATCGTCCAGCGAGAACACGGCGACGTGCTTGCTCAGCGCTTCGAGCAGCATCAGGAATTCCGACAGCGAGGTCTTGACCCCCGCTTCGCGGACCGTCAGGAAGAAAGTGAATAGCATGGGACTGCTCCAGGACTTGCTGCATTCTACGACCGTCCGCCGGCGACGCCCGGCGCGTAAGCCGGATTCCTCATGCTGATCGAACGTGACGTCATCGCCGGGGCCGAGCGCCATCTCGCACGGCGGTGCCCGCACATGCGGCGCCTGATCCGCTCGCACGGCCCCTGCACCATCGGGGCGACGCGGCGGGATCCCTTTCAGGTGCTGTGCAGCTCCATCATCAGCCAGCAGCTCTCGGTGAAGGCCGCCGCCACGATCCAGGATCGCGTGCACGCGCTGGTCGGGGCCAAGAAGCGCCTCACACCCGAGTTGCTGCTGGGCGTGACACCCGATGCGCTGCGCGCCTGCGGGCTGTCCAACGCCAAGGTGAAATGGCTGCAGGCGCTGGCCACGCAGGTCGCCTCCGGCGAACTCAACTTCCGCAAGCTCGCGAAAATGGACGACGCCACCGCGCTGGTCGCGCTCGACGCACTGCCCGGGGTGGGTCTGTGGACCGCCGAGATGTTCATCATGTTCGCGATGGGCCGGCTCGACGTGTTCTCGATGGGCGACGTCGGACTTCGCAACGGCGTGAACCGGCTGTTCGGCAAGGGCGCGAAGCTCGACGAGTCTGCGACCTTGGAAATCGTGGAGCGCTGGGCGCCGTACCGGTCCGTCGCGAGCTGGTACCTCTGGCGCCACACCGAAAACCCACCGCAGACATGAACCCGACCCTGCCTCCCGGCGCGTCGCGCACCCGCGACGGACGCTTTCGGAACAATTACCGCAACGAGTCGCACGGCGGGCCTTCGCTGCTCAAGTTCCTGCGCGAGATGCGCCGGCGCGGCTGGAAGCGGCCTGAATTCCCGAGGGCGACGAACGACCCGGCGTGGCTGGCCGCCAATCGCACGCAGACCAGCTTCACGTGGATCGGCCACGCCAGTTTCCTGGTGCAGCTCGGCGGCCTGAACATCCTCACCGATCCGGTGCTGTCGAAACGCACGTCGCCGGTGCAGTGGGCCGGCCCCGGGCGCCTGGCGCCGCTGGGGCTGACGTTCGACGAGTTGCCGAAGATCGACGTCGTGCTGATCTCGCACAACCATTACGACCATCTCGACGACGCAACCGTGCGACGGCTCGCGAAACGCGATGCGCCGGATTTCGTCGTGCCGCTCGGCCTGCGCGAATGGTTCGAGAAGCGGGGCATCGGTCACGTCACCGAGCTCGACTGGTGGCAGTCCGCCGAGCCGCGCGGCCTGAAGGTTCATGCCGTTCCGGCGCAGCATTTTTCCGGACGGGGAGCGGGAGATCGTAATCGCACGCTGTGGTGCGGCTTCGTCTACGAGAAGAACGAGGAACGCCATTTCTTCGCCGGCGACACCGGTTACGGGCCCGATTTCGCCGACATCGGCAGACGCTTCGCGCCTATCGACGTCTCGATGATTCCGATCGGAGCCTACGATCCCCGCGCGTTCATGCAGCCGGTGCACGTCGATCCCGACGAGGCGGTGCGGATTCACCAGGACGTCGGCAGCCGGCTGTCGCTGGCCATGCATTGGGGCACGTTCCGTCTCACCCTGGAGCCCCTCGACGAACCCCCGCTGCGCCTGGCGGCAGCACTCGCCGCTGCGGGGATCCCGAAGGATCGTTTCGCGGTGATGGCGCACGGCGAGACGTTCACGCCTTCCAGTCGCTGAGCGAGGCGGCGCAGGGCCGCTTTCTTCCCGCTGCAATATGCAGCGCGAATACTGCGCCGATGCCTGCCGCAACGCTCGACCAAAGACTGGCTGCATTTCCCGGCGCCGACCTCGCGCTGCGCCACCCGGTCCAGTTGCGCTGGAACGCGCACGCGGTGCCGTACATCGACGCACGCACGGATGAAGATGCGGCCTATGCGCTGGGTCTGGTCCACGTCCACCTGCGTTGCGCGCAGATGCATCTGCTCAAGCGATTGGCGCAGGGCCGCGTATCCGAGATGTTCGGCCCCTTCGGCGTCGGGCTGGACCATGCCCTGCGCCTGCTCGATCTCCCAGGCGCGGCGGCACGCTGCGAGGCCGCGCTTTCCGCCGAATCGCGAAACTGGCTCGAGCCCTTCGTGCGCGGGCTCAACGCGGGGCAGGCGCAGCTGCGCCAGTTGCCGCCCGAATTCCGGTGGCTCGGCCTGCGCGCCGAACCCTGGACGCTGACCGACGTACTGACGCTGGGCCGGCTGGCCGGGGCGGACGTCAACTGGACACACCAACTCGCGCTGCTCGCGGCGCGCCACCGGCACGACTTCCGGACCTTGTGGCAGCGGCTGCGCGTAGCCGGCGGCACCGCGGGATCCGGTGCCTTCGGACAGCTGCTCGCGCAGGTGTCGCGCGCCGGCAGTAACAGCGTGGCGATCGCCGCGAGCCGCTCGGCGAGCGGCGCGCCGCTGATGGCCAACGATCCGCACCTGGGTCAGCACCTGCCGAATTTCTGGATGCTGGTCGGGCTGCGCTGCCCGAGCTATCACATGGTCGGCCTGATGCCGCCGGGGCTGCCCTTCGTCGGCGTCGGCGCCGGACCGCGCTTCGCGTGGGGCGGCACCAACATGCGCGCCGCCTCGAGCGACCTGGTCGATGTCTCGACGCTCGCGCCCTCGGAAATCCAGGCGCAGGAAACGGTCATCCGCGTGCGAGGACTGGGCACGCGGCGTCGGACGATCCGGCGCACGCGCTTCGGGCCCATCCTCAACGACGCACGGCTGCTGAAGATCAAGGGCGATCCGGTGGCCCTGCGCTGGATGGGCGCCGAGCCTTCGGACGAGATCGGTGCCTTTCTCGCCGCCGCCCGCGCGACGACGCCGGACGAGTTCCGTGCCGCGTTCAAGAATTTTGGCGTCTGCGCGCAGAACATCCTGTTCGCCTCGCGCGACGGCGCCATCGGCCACGTGTACGCCGCGCACCTGCCGCAGCGTCGCGAGCTGCCCGACGCCTCGCCGGTCCTGACGCCGGGCGATGCGGACGCAGCCTGGCGCACGCGCTGGGACGCGACGACCCTGCCGATGACCTTGAATCCCGAATGCGGATTTCGCGTCTCGGCCAACGATCGACCGCAGTTCACCGAAGCGCCGCTGGGCTTCTTCTTCAGCGAGGGCGACCGCGCCGCGCGACTGGCCCAACTCGCCGAACGCAATGACCTGGACCTCGTGCAGCTCGGCGCGCTGCAGAACGACACCGTCGTTCCCGGCGCATCGCGGCTGGCATCGGCGCTGGCGGCGCGCCTGGTCGAATCCGGCGTGCAGGGCAGGCTGATCGACGCGCTGCGGAACTGGGACGGCGATTACGCGGCAGGCGCGGCGACGCCGGTCCTGTTCGAAGCGCTGTTGCATGCGATTGCCTGCCGGCTCGAACCGCAACGTGAGGCGCAGGCGGGACTCGGGCTCGACGACGAGTGGGGCCGCCACACGCGCCTGCTGCTACCCGACCTCGATGCGCTGGGTGCCGCGAAGCGCCAGCGCCTGCTGCGCGACGCCGCTCGCGCCGCCGAACGCGCGCAGGCGCGGCATCCGACCTGGGGCGACATGCATCGTCTGCGGATCGGCCACGTGTTGAGCCTGGTGCCCTGGCTCGGCCGGCGGCTGCTCGTCGCCGAATGGGGCGCCGGCGGCACGCGCGAATCGCCGATGAAGAATTCGCACGGCCTGGTGCGCGGCCGCCACCCGGTGCAGTACGGCGCGCAGGCGCGACACCTGTCCGACCTCTCCGATCCGGACGCGAATCACTTCGTGCTGTTGGGGGGTAACGACGGCTGGATCGGCAGCGCCCAGTACGCCGACCAGATTCCCTTGTGGCGCGAGCAGCGTTATCTGAGGCTGCCGCTGACCGCGGCCGCCGTCGAACGCGATTTCCCGATCGCGATGGACCTGTTGCCACACCAGCCTTCCATTCACGAGGTTCCGGCGCGGTCCCGCTCGGGAGCCTCGGCCGCGACGTCGTCGGCTACTTCACCATCGCCCGCAGGCTGACGTAGCCGTTCTCGCCGGGCTTGATCGGGCGGGCCGTCTTCCAGCGGACATGGGTGATGTCGGCGGCGGCCGCGGCGCGGGAGGTGCCGTCGATACCGGGCACGCGGAGCGTCTCGAGCGGCCCGAAGGTGCGCCCATCGTCGATCGAAACCTCGAGCTGCGCACCGACGCTGCGCGCGGCGTAGGACTGGTAGACCAGATCGGCCGGCAACGGATTGGTGATGATCACCTGCATCGGCTGGGGCCCGGTGTTGGAGTACCCGACCTCGTAGATGACCTCCGCGCCTGGCCGCAGGTTGGCGGCCGGCACGCGCTCCACCTTGCGCTTGCCATCGGCCCCGACGACCCAGCGTTCCTGGAAAACCTGCGTACGCAGCTTGATGGCGTCCGGCGAGGCATGGCCTTGCAGCATCCACAGGACGAGCAGCGGCGTGACCAACGCGAGGCGCGCTTTGACTGAAAGCATGATGACTCTCCCTCCCGCTGATCTGCCTGCCCACCGGTTCCTCTACGGGAACTTCGGCCGAAGCCGGGTGAGTTGGGGCCGGAAGCTTAACCGGGCTGTCATTTAAGGGGCAGCGGGGGAATCCCTACCCGGCCGGTAGGGGCGCCATCGGGCCTTCCGCGGCGATAATGGCGGCTGCACCCTCGAACCGGAGCTTTTCGTGTCTGCCAACGACATCGTCATCGCCGCCGTCTCCCGCACCCCGATGGGCGGGATGCTCGGCATTCTCTCGCCGTTCTCGGCCGCCCAGCTCGGCGCCGCGAGCATCAAGTCGGCCGTGCAGCGCGCCGGCCTGAAGCCCGAGGACGTGCAGGAAGTCATCATGGGTTGCTGCCTGCCGGCCGGTCAGGGCCAGGCCCCGGCCCGCCAGGCCGCGCGAGGCGCCGGCCTGCCGGATGCCGCCGGCGCGACCACGATCAACAAGATGTGCGGCTCGGGGCTGAAGGCCGTGATGCTGGCGCATGACCTGATCAAGGCGGGAACCAACACGGTCATGGTCGCCGGCGGCATGGAGTCGATGACCAACGCGCCCTACCTGCTGCCCAAGGCACGCGGCGGCTACCGCTACGGCCACGCGACGATGTTCGACCACATGGCGCAAGACGGACTCGAGGACGCCTACGAGCGTGGCACCGCGATGGGCGTGTTCGCCGAGCGCTGCGTCGACAAGTACGCGTTCACCCGCGAACAGCAGGACGCGTATTCGATCGAATCGCTGCGCCGCGCCAAGCTCGCCGGCGAAGACGGCAGCTTCTCGTTCGAGATCGAGCCGCTCGAGATCGCCGGCAAGGACGGCGTCACGAAGATCGACAAGGACGAGCAGCCGGCCAAGGGCCGCCCGGACAAGATTCCCAGCCTGAAGCCCGCGTTCAAGAAAGACGGCACGATCACCGCCGCCAACGCCAGCTCGATCTCCGACGGCGCCGCTGCGATCGTGGTCATGAGCGGAGCCGAGGCAGCCAAGCGCGGCATCAAGCCGCTGGCGAAGATCGTCGGTCACACCACGCATTCGCGCCTGCCGGGCGAGTTCACGATCGCGCCGGTCTACGCGGTGCAGGGTTTGCTCGACAAGCTCGGCTGGAAGGCCGCGAACGTCGACCTGTGGGAGATCAACGAAGCCTTCGCCGTCGTCGCGATGGCAGCGATGAAGGAGCACCAGCTCGACCACGCGAA
>CAZXXM010000187.1:5493-6640 GCA_964644715.1 uncultured Salinisphaerales bacterium | reverse complement strand
CGTGTGGGTCTCGTCGACGAACAGGATGATCGGCTTGGGCGAGGCCTGGACCTCTTCGATGACCGAACGCAGGCGCTGCTCGAATTCGCCCTTCATGCTGGCGCCGGCCTGCAGCAGGCCGACATCGAGTGCGAGCAGGCGTACTTCCTTCAGCGAGGGGGGCACGTCGCCGCGCGCGATGCGCTGTGCGAAGCCTTCCACCACGGCCGTCTTGCCGACGCCGGCTTCGCCGATGAGGATCGGGTTGTTCTGACGGCGACGCATCAGGATGTCGACGACCTGGCGGATCTCGTCGTCGCGTCCGACGATCGGGTCCATCTTGCCGCTGCGGGCCTGCTCCGTGAGATCGGTCGTGAACTTCTTGAGGGCCTCCTGCTTGCCCATCTGCGCGGGCGCCATTGCGCCGCTGGCCTCGCCCGGTGCGGCGCCGCCGGCGACGGCCGATCCGTCGCTGGGCCCGAGACCGTCTTCGGCCGAACCCTGCACGATCTTGTGGAAGTCGTCGGCCAGGGCCTCGGGCTTGACCTTCTCGAACTGCTTGGAGATGCCGAGCAGGGCGTTGCGCAGCGAGTTGGTCTTGAGCATACCGACCAGCAGGTGACCGGTGCGCACGGCGCCTTCGCCGAACATCAAGGTGCCGTAGACCCAGCCGCGCTCGACCGAGGATTCGAGATGCGGGGAGAGGTCGGAGATGGCGGTGGAGCCGCGCGGCAGACGGTCCATCGCCGTGGTGATGTCCTTGGCCAGCACCGAGTTGTCGATGCCGAAGTGCTTGAGGATCTTCTGCCAGTCGCCGTTCTCGGTCTGGGCGATCTGGGCCACCCAATGCACGAGCTCGACATAGGGATTGCCGCGCAGCTTGCAGAGCACCGTGGCGCCTTCGACCGTTTTGTACGCGGTGCTGTTGAGTTTCCCGAACAGGGTCACGCGGCTGATCTCACTCATCTGTCTCTCCAGTTATCCAGTTTTCGGATCGTCAGGTTGCAGGGATGGCCGTTGCCCTTTCGGCATCCAGAATCAAATCGTTGGCGGGAACGTCTTTCTGATACGACCCCGCCCAGGTCGTCCAGCCCAGCCGTCCAAACTGGCCGAGCCGCGTCCGCGGCACTTCGGCGGCGGCCAGCGAGAGCTGCGCGTCCCAGTCGAG
>CAZXXM010000187.1:2901-5393 GCA_964644715.1 uncultured Salinisphaerales bacterium | reverse complement strand
GCCTGCGCCCAGGCCCGGTAGAACAAGGCCAGGAAGCGATGATGGAAAACGTCGAAGAAACGGGCGAGCGTGCGATCGGTGCGATGAAGAATGCGTTCGCGCACGAACTCCGTGAGATGCAGCGGCAGGGCGCCGTTGGGTCCCAGGAAACCGAAGAATCGCTGCAGCAGGCGTGGCGGCTTCTTCGAATCGGCGGGTTCGAGAATCGAGATCGTCGAAGGCGCGAAGGCCAGCGACGGCTCCTGCCCGAACCGGACGGGTTCATCCTGAGGGCGCGCTGCGGTTCCGGTTCGCGGCTTGTTCGGGTACAGGGTTTCGAGTTTGCGCAGCGCGAACAGGAAGTCGTGGTCGAACGGCTTTTCCTGAAGCTTCTGCAGGTACTCGTCGGGCGTCATAGGATCGCCCGTCCGCCCACGCGCGCAGGCCACCGCATGATCTCGCCCCGCGCGATGCCTCGCAGCGCGGTCTCCGTGAAAGCATTCACCGATACGTAGCGAGCGAGGAAGCGCTCCATGACGCAGCCGAAAAGAAACGCGCTGGCGCCCTGGAATGCCATCTCGTCGACTTCGAGCTCGATCCGCAGTCCTCGCCCGAAGGTGATCGGGCCGGGCATCGGCAGGCGGCGGACCAGCGGCTGCACCTGCATGGAGCGCAGCCCGTCGATCTGCTTGCCGGTTGCCGAATCGCCCCCGGTCGCATACAGGCTGAGCAGCTCACGCATCGCGGCGGCGCCCGCCTGCGGCTGCTGGTCGAGCAAGGTCAGGTAATTGAGCGAAAGGTGGTTGATGAAGCGCCAGGCCCCCCGGCCATTTTCACGCAGCGCAGAGTGGGGACGCGAGGGTCCCTTGACGCACAAGGTGCCGGTAATGGGCGCCATGGTGTCGAGCGTGAAGTCGGTCTTGCCCGTACCCAGCGGCATGTGCAGCGGCAGGTCGCGATTGGTGCACAGCGCCGTGATCGCGAGCTGCTTGAGGGCCTCGGAATAAGGCGCCTCGTCCGCGTCGACCAGCGACAGGAATATCTCGCTGCCGACGTAGCTCGATCGGAACCCCCGCCGCTTCTGCCCTTCGGACAGCAGCCTCGGTTCCCGCTGGACCGAGTAGTAAGCCGCGTGTTCGGACCGGCTGCCCTGGTACGCGGCATAGAACGGGAGGAAGCGACGTTCTCCCTGAACGCCCTCGCCGTAGCCCGAGACGCTCTGCAGTTCGTGGATTTCGAAATCCATCGGCCGCGTGCGATCCACCACGACGTGGTAGTCGTGAGTTCCGGGCGTCAGGTGTACGCGATCGGTGCGTTTCGGGAAAAGATTGATGGCGGGTGTACAAAAAAGGCTGAAGTGGCCGGCATCGACGACGCTCTCGAGGCTCGGCGTGCCGCGCGCAAACAGCAGCACGATCTCCAGTTCGGTGTCCGCGCAACGCGAGACGATCTGGGACAGCCCGTTGAGTTCGAGGAACAGGAAGCGCTGGGGAAAAGCGTGGTACTCCTGTAGCAACCGGTAGCCCTGGAACCCGCGCACCGTGACGGGCAAGAGAGCCTGGTCGTCCTCGTATCCCATCGGCTGCAGGTTCTCGGGACCGATGAAGTGATGCCAGGCGGCCGGCCGGCGCACGTCGACCCCGAGGATGCCGACGCAGGAACTCAGCGCCAGTTCGTGCAACTGGTAGGCGATTTCGTCGGCGCCGGAAAGATAGATCGGCAGACGATCGAACTTGAGCTGGTTGAACTTGAGCCCGGCGCCACAGCGCAAGCGCAGCCTCACGCCACCTTTGATGCGGCGCGCATCACGCAGTCCGGCCAGCGGCAGATCGGGGGCGTACGAAAAATACTGCGCCTGGGTGACCTCGATCGGCAGCAAGGTGACGTTCTGCGCAGTCCTGAACTCGCAGGCCGTGCTGTCGCCCTTGCCCAGCAAGCTCTTCATCGACGTTCCGCGGGCGATGTTGAAGCCCGAGGCCAGTACCGCGTCGCCGAGATTGGGTGCGAATCGCGCCACGATCATCGCTGGCGTCGGTGCCAGATACTGGGGATACACGATCTCCAGCATGCGCTGCGTGAAGCGCGGGAATTCCGCATCGATCTTGAGCTGGACGCGGGCGGCGAGAAAGGCGGCACCTTCCATCAGGCGCTCGACGTAAGGGTCGACCACTTCGACCCCCTCCATGCCCAATCGCGCCGCGATCTTCGGGAATTGACGGGCGAATTCCGCGCCCATCTCGCGCAGATGCGCCAGCTCTCCGTTGTAATGACGTATCAGGCGTGGATCCATGGCTCTAGCCGTTCACGTCCTGGACGACGGTTTCGTTGGTTTCCAGATCTACCGCCGTGCGGAGCAGGATTTCGAGCGGCACGGGCTGCGCCCACAGCTTGCCGCGGATTTCGATCTGGATTTGGTTGTGATGATCGAGCACGTTGTCCGACAGGATCGCCGCGATCTGCAGCGTTTCAGGAATGATGCGGGGCTCGAAGCTGAGGATCGCATCGCGGATGCG
>CAZXXM010000187.1:0-2801 GCA_964644715.1 uncultured Salinisphaerales bacterium | reverse complement strand
GCAGGCTGCAGCTTTTCCTGGGTCGTCAGAGTGGCCATGTGTCTTCAACGGGCGGATCGGATCGGACACATCTTCAAGGCGGGTAGCGAGATTGTGGACTTGGACGCCTGCCGTGGAGGTGGGGCTCGGGAGAACGACGTTACCTGGGAGCGATCAAGCTTCGGCCGAGGTATCGAAAAGAATCTCACGTACTTGCATCAGCGGATATTCGCCGTTGTCGGTTCCCAGCAGTCGTTGACCGAGGCCGTGGAAGCCGCCATCCGGAGCTTCTTCCCAGATGGTCTTGCGCGAAAGTGCGATCAATCCATCGGCGGAGGTTTCCGAGTTCGGGTAACGGACCGGCAGGATCGCCAGGACCTCTCCTCCGTTCGCGAATTGAAGATTGGCTGGCAGCCATACGCAGTCCCGAAGATCGGTCGGCGCCTCGATCGTCAGCTTGGAGAGCCGCGAAAAGGGGATCCAGTAATAGCGTCCGTTCACCACCGCTTCGAGCACCGGACCCAGGCGCGTGTCGGCATCCGCGATCCAGGTGAAGGCTTCGCCGTCGATCTTTCCGCTGGTGGCGGGGGCCTGCTCGAAGGCCTGCTCGCGCAAACGGGTGGCGGCTTCGGCTTCGCCAGCGCCGGCTCGCAGGTGGGATTCGATCAGCAGGGCGAGCCAGGCCTGGGGCTCACCGAACAGCACCGGCGATTTTCGTCCGGCGAAGACCTCCCGGCGCACGAGCTCGCAACCGATGGCGGCCGTGTACATCTCGCGCATGGGGAGGGCGGCAGCATCCATCTCGGCGCAGAGATTGAGCTGGTTGAGCGCACGTTCCCATTGCCCCTGAATGCATAGCAGCTGGAACAGGAAGACGCGGAGCTTGGCGTCCGAGGCCTTGTTGCGCACTTGCGCCTGCAGGGCGGCGAGTGCGGCAGTCGGATCTCCGGCTTTCAGCAGGGCCGCCGCGTCTTGCGTGGAATTCATGCGAACTGCTCCGGTTCAGGAAGGCGTGTACCAATCGTCCAAGAAGGTCTTGGTGGCACCGCCAGGCGCCGCGTTCGTTTGCGGGGTGTAACTGATCTCAATCTTCTGATACACGATCTCGACCACTTCGCGCCCGGTCGGGGACGCGGCGTTTGGATCGGGATCTGGAAACTCGAGGTCGAGACGGGTGACTCGGCCATTGGCCAGTTTGATGACCAGATACGGCAGGGCGGCTACGCCGGCCGCCTTGCGGGCGGTCAGGGTCAATTCCTTGACGACTTGGTTGGTTGCCAGCGCACTCGCGAGTGGAGCCGTCGCGCCGTCGATGTTCTTGTACAGCCGCAAGGGCTTGTGCTGGCGGCGACCGCTTGCCTGGCCGCTGGAGATTTCGCTGGCGCTCGACATGCCCCAGGAGAATCCGCTGATCTGGATTTCGCCCTTGTGCCGTTCCTCCGATGCTTCGCCCTGGATGATGCCGGCGCGATCTGTTTTCAATGTGACGAACAGATCGACGTTCTGCTTGACGTTCGAATTGGTGATCGGTTGAGGCATGGTGCTGTGGCTCCTGGAGCGCTTCTGGAGCAATGCAGGCGACGATGACCGTCGCCTGCATCGAATCTCCGAAGCCGATCGTCTGAAGCGGATTTAGGTCGCGATCTGCTTCTGGATGTTGTAGCTGACCGGAATCACCGCGCCGAGCGAACCATCTTCCTTCTGCGGAGCGTAGCTCATCTTCACGGAGATGAATGCCAGCGAGAACGAGTCCGGCTGAATTCCACTGCCTTCCTGACCGCCGCTAGCGTAACTGGTGACGATCAGGTTCTCGAACTCGAGGAAGTAGAACTCCTGGCCGTGATCACCTTGTTTGCGGACCGTCAGCTTGGCCTTCTTGATCGGCTTGCCGGTGCAGCAGAGCTTGAAGAGATTGGGCGAGGCGACCGACGTCGCCGCCATGACATTAATGTCCTGGAGCGAAACCTTGCCCGCGCCGAGGCCAGTTCCAGTCGAGACCTGCGCCGGGTTGCTCGCGCCCCAGCTGAAGGAAAGGACGTCGATCTCGTCCTTGTGCTTCGCGTCCTGCGATTCGCCTTTGATGCCGTCCAGCATGAGAAACATATCGCCAGCCATGGAAATCTCCTTGATGTTTTGAGAGCAACACTATTCTTGAGCTAAAAGGAGCCGCGCTTTCACGAAATGTCTTGCGCGGCCATCTGTTCACCACGAGTCCAGCTTAGAGACATCAAACGGCGCCTACCGAGACTTCATTCACGCTTGTTGCAGAAACCGGTTTGCGCCGTGATGTGTCTCCCAATTGCCGCGATCAACCGCCTCCCTTCGCCGACGGAAGCTTCGAAACCAGTCGCAGCGAAACGGTGAGACCTTCGAGCTGGTAATGCGGGCGCAGGAAGAACTTGGAGGTGTAGTAGCCGGGATTGCCTTCGACTTCTTCGACGACGACTTCCGCCGCCGCCAGCGGACGCTGCGCCTTGGTGGTTTCCGACGAGTTCGCCGGATCGCCATCGACGTAGTTCATGATCCAGTCCTGCAGCCAGCGCTGCATGTCGTGGCGTTCCTTGAACGATCCGACCTTGTCGCGAACGATGCACTTGAGGTAGTGCGCGAAGCGGCAGGTTGCGAACAGGTAGGGCAGGCGCGCCGCCAGGTTCGCGTTGGCCGTCGCATCCGGATCGTCGTATTCCGTCGGCTTCTGCAACGACTGGGCGCCGATGAACGCCGCGAAATCCGAGTTCTTGCGATGCACGAGCGGCATGAATCCGGCCTTCGCCAGTTCCGCCTCGCGGCGATCGCTGATCGCGATCTCGGTGGGGCACTTC
>CAZXXM010000186.1:0-6657 GCA_964644715.1 uncultured Salinisphaerales bacterium | reverse complement strand
ACTCGTGCGCGATGATGGGTGACGCGCCGGTGGTGGTGAAGAAGTGCTGCTGCGACCCCGAAGCGCGCGTCTCGCATTGCGACAAGAGCATGGACGGCGAAAACGGATGCTGTGACACCGTCATCGACGTCACGGCCGGCGCCAGCGACCAGGTCGGTTCTGTGGCCGCGACGGTGAAGCTTCCCGACTTCGATCCGCACGTCATGCCGGCGCTGCTGCCGGTGCTGTTCGCCCTCGTGTTGCCGTCCCAGACAGCTACAGACCACTGGGATGCTTCACGCGACCACAGTCTCTACGGGACTGATCTGTATCTGCGCACGCAGAGACTGAAGCTATAGAAACCCGCGTTTCGACCGGGGCACAGCGCCCCGCGTGACACCGCGTTCGACCTCCGTGGTCGGCGCGCACTCATCCCTGTCGAAAAGCGAGGTTTCCCATGAACACCGTCCGTACTCCGCGTGCGTTCGCACGCCTGCTGTTTGCCGTCTCCCTCAGCGCTGCTTCCCTGACCCCGGCGCTCGCCGCCGATCCGACCTGCGAAGCCAAGTCCTCCGCCAGCATCACGACCCTTCCCGCACCGGGTTCGATCGAAGGCTGGAAGATGGCGAAGTTTCCCTGGCTGTATCTGCCCAAAGCGCCCGTCACGCCGGTCACCACGCACTTCCCGGAGCCCGGTTCGGCCGAGGCCTTGAAGATGGCCAAGACGCCGTACCTGTACTACCCGCGAGTGGCCGCAAGCGCGGACTCGGGAAAGCGCTGGCCGACGCCGGGTTCGGCCGAAGCGGTGATGTACTACAAGACGCCGTACCTGATGAATCGACGGTCGGCCGCCGATTCTTCCTGCCCTTGATCTGACCCCGTCGTGGCGCCGCGGCGCTCCAAGTGCGCTCCCGCTTGCTGGTGGCGCCGCGCCGCCCACCAGGGAGTCTGTATGTCCGATTTCAAGATTCGCCGGCGACTCATCGCCGTCCTGCTGGTTTTCGCCAGCCCGTTTGCCTTCGCCCAGGACGAGGGCACTGCGCTGGAACTCGGCGAGGCGCAGGCGCTGGCGATCACTCGCCAGCCGCTGCTTGAAGGTTTGAGCGCGCAGGCGCGCGCCGAGCGCGAGTCGGCGGTTGCCAGCGCGCAACTGCCCGATCCCCAACTGTTCGGCGGCATCCAGGATCTGCCCGTCACCAGCGGTGATGCCGGCTCCTTCACGCGCGACAGCGACACGCAGATCCAGGTCGGCGTGATGCAGGAGTTTCCGCGTGCGGCCAAGCGCCATCTCCGCGGTGCGCTCGTTGAGCGGGAGGCCGATCGCCTCGACGCCGAGCATCACCTGGCCGAGCGCACGATCCGCCGTGATGCGGCCCTGGCCTGGCTGGAGCTGTGGCGGTACGACCAGGCGCGGATGCTGACCCGCGCGAGCCTTCGCGAGGCCGAGGCACAGACGCAGGCGGTCGAGATCGCGCTCAAGACCGGCACCGCGACGCAAGCCGAACTACTGGCGGCGCGCGTGGAGGCGGGACGCCTGCGCGATGCCGTTGCGGGCAGCGAGCAGAGCATCGAGCACGCGCGCAACCTGCTGTCGCGCTGGATCGGTGAGGCAGCGTTCCGGCCGGTCTGTCCCGACCTTCCAGCGTCACCAACGCTGCCGCCCCTCGACGTCGTCCTGACGCGCGTGCGCTCGCACCCCCACCTGGGGGGCCTGCGCGTGCAGATCGCGGCGGCAGAGACGGCCGCCGATCTGGCCAAGGCAGACTACGCGCCCGACTGGCGGGTCGAGTTGGGTTACGCGGATCGGCCTGCATTCTCCGAGATGGTGAGCCTGCAGGTCGGCATCGACTTGCCGGTGTTCACGCGCAATCGTCAGGACCGTGGCCTGGCCGCGGCACTGGCCAAGGGTGAGGCTGCCGAATCGGCCGTGCAGGACGCGCTGCGTCAGCTCGAATCCGAGGCACGGCTGAATCGTCAGGACAGCGAGCGTCTCGCCGAGCGCCTCAAGAATTACGACGTGGAGCTGTTGCCGCAGGCGGCCAGTCGCATCGAGGCCGCGATCGCCGGCTGGGGTGCCGGCCGCAATGGGCTGCGCGAGGTCCTCGACGGCCGCCGCGCCGCGCTCGAACTGCAGATGGCCCGTCTCGAACTCCAGCACGACGCGGCCAAGCACGTCGTCCAACTTCACTATCTCGGCGCCTACGACGGTGTCGCGGAGAACACGCATGAATAAGAAAGTCCTCGTCATCGCCACGCTCGTGGTCGCGACCGGCGCCGCCGGCGGCTGGTGGTACGCGCAGACCGCCGAGCCGCACAAGCACCAGCTCACCAAGATGACCGACGAAGCCGGAAAGGTTTACTACACCTGTCCGATGCATCCGCAGGTCAAGCAGGGAGCGCCCGGCAACTGCCCGATCTGCGGCATGAAGCTCACCCGACGCGAAGAGCAGTCCTCGAGTGATACCAGCAAAAAAACAGAGCGCGAGGCGCTGTACTGGTACGACCCGGTGAAGCCGGACCAGCACTTCGACAAGCCCGGCAAGTCGCCCTTCATGGACATGCAGCTCGTGCCCAAGTACGCCGAGGGCAATGGCATGGCCATGGAAGGCGGAACGATCGTCGAGATCGATCCCCGCATGGCGCAGAACCTGGGTATGCGCACCGCACCGGTTACCGCCGGCACCTTCTGGCAGCGCGTCGATGCTGTCGGCAGCGTGATGGTCGATGAGCGCCGCATCGTCTCGGTCGAGGCACGCGCGGCCGGATGGGTGGAGCGACTCGATGTGCGCAGCGTCGGCGACACCGTGACGCGCGGTCAGGTCCTGGCCGGGGTCTATTCGCCGGACCTGCTCGCCGCCCAGGAAGAACTGGTGCTCGCGCAGAAGCTCGGCGACAAGGCGCTGATCGATGCGGCGCGCACCCGTCTGAGCTTGCTCGGGGTGACCGGAACTGGCGGCGCGCAGCGTCGCGTCGCGATCACCGCGCCGCAGGCCGGCGTCGTGACGGAACTGCTGGTGCGCGAGGGCGCGCAGGTCACGCCCGGCATGCCGCTGATGAAGCTGGCCGACCTCTCCAAGGTCTGGGTGCAGGTGGAGGTCCCCGAGGTCCAGGCGTCCTGGGTCGCGGTGGGCAAGCCGGCCGAGGCCCGCTTCAAGGCGCTACCCGGCCGGGTGCTCGAAGGCACGGTCGATTACCTCTACCCGATGCTCGATGCCCAGACCCGCACGCTGCGCGCGCGTCTGGTGTTCGACAACGCGGATGGCGCGCTCAAGCCCGGCATGTATGCCGAAGCCACGCTGTTCGGCGGCGCCAAGGCGGACGTGACGATGGTCCCGAGCGAGGCCGTGATCCGCACCGGGACGCGCAGCGTCGTGCTGGTGGCCGAAGCCGTCGGCCGCTACCGCCCTGTAGAAGTGATCCTCGGCCCCGAGCGCAGCAATGAGATCGTCGTGATGCAGGGCTTGCAGGCCGGACAGCAGGTCGTCGTCTCCGGGCAGTTCCTGATCGATTCCGAAGCGAGCCTGCTCGGCGCCTATCAGCGGATGGGCGCTGACACCGGCACGAAGGATGAGACCTCCGAAACACCATCCATGGAATCCACCGGCATGCCCGGCATGAAGGGAATGTCCGGCATGCAAGGCATGCCCGGCATGGGCGACGACAATCAGATGGGCGAGATGGAGCAGTCGAAGTGATCGCCCGTCTCATCCGCTGGTCGGTCTACAACCGCTTCCTGGTCTTGCTGGGCGCGGTACTGGTGACCGCCTGGGGGCTGTACGCCACCTTCAACACGCCGCTCGATGCGCTGCCGGACCTGTCCGACACGCAGGTGATCGTGCGCACGACGTATCCGGGCCAGGCGCCACAGGTCGTCGAGGACCAGGTGACGTATCCGCTCACGACGACGCTATTGTCGGTGCCGCACGCCAAGACGGTGCGTGGCTACTCGTTGTTCGGCGAGAGCTTCGTGTACGTGCTGTTCGAAGACGGTGTCGATCTCTATTGGGCGCGATCGCGCGTGCTGGAGTACCTGAGCCAGGTGCAGGGCCGCTTGCCCACCACCGCGCGCGCCGCACTCGGGCCGGATGCCACCGGCGTCGGCTGGATCTACGAGTACGCCCTGCTGGATCGCACGGGAAAAACCGACATCGCCCAGCTTCGTGCCCTGCAGGACTGGTTTCTCAAGTACGAACTGAAGACGGTGGAGAACGTCGCGGAGGTCGCGACCCTCGGCGGCTTCAACCGGCAATACCAGATCGTGCTCGACCCGGCGCGGCTGCGCGCCTATCGCTTGCCGGTCGAAACCGTCCTAGCCGCGGTGCAGGCCGCCAATGCCGAATCCGGCGGTTCGGTTCTGGAGCTCGCGGAGGCCGAGTACATGGTGCGTGCGCGAGGGTATTTGAAGACGCTCGATGATTTCCGCGAAACGCCGGTTGGCCTGGGCGAGAACGGCACGCCGATCCTGCTGCGCGATGTGGCGAGCGTGCAGATCGGTCCGGAGACGCGGCGTGGCATCGCCGAGCTCGATGGCGAAGGCGAAGTCGTCGGAGGCGTCATCGTGCTGCGCTCCGGAGAGAATGCGCAGTCCACCATCAAGGCGGTCAAGGCCAAGCTCGAGATTCTCAAGGCGAGCCTGCCCAAGGGTGTCGAAATCGTCGAGACGTACGATCGGTCGCAGCTGATCGAGCGTGCGGTGGACAACCTGTCGCACAAGCTGCTCGAAGAATTCCTGGTCGTCGCTGTCGTGTGTGCGCTGTTTCTCTGGCACCTGCGCTCCGCCCTGGTCGCCATCATCACGCTGCCCATCGGCATCCTCGCGGCGTTCAGCGTGATGCATGCGCAGGGTATCAACGCCAACATCATGTCCCTGGGCGGGATCGCCATCGCCATCGGCGCGATGGTGGATGCCGCCGTGGTGATGATCGAGAACGCCCACAAGAAACTCGAGCACTGGCGGCATGAGCATGAGGGCCTCGACCCGCAAGGCGCTGACCGCTTGAGTCTGATGGCGGACGCCGCCGCCGAAGTGGGTCCGGCCCTGTTCTTCAGCCTGCTGATCATCACGCTGAGCTTCGTGCCGGTGTTCACGCTGGAGGCCCAGGAGGGCCGGCTGTTTGCGCCGCTGGCCTACACCAAGACGTACGCGATGGCCGCCGCGGCGGGCTTGTCGGTGACGCTCATTCCCGTGCTAATGGTCGCGTTCATTCGCGGCAAGATCGTCGACGAGACCGCCAATCCGCTGAACCGCGTGCTGATCGCGCTGTACCGGCCGGTGATCGACAAGGTGCTGACGTATCCCCGCACAACGCTCGGCATCGCCATGCTCGTGGCCCTGGCCACGTTGTGGCCAGCGACGCGCCTGGGCAGCGAGTTCATGCCGCCGCTCGACGAAGGCGATCTGCTGTACATGCCCACCGCCTTGCCGGGTCTGTCCGTTGGCAAGGGCGCCCAGATCCTTCAGCAGACCGATCGCATCCTGAAAACTTTTCCGGAGGTGCAGCGCGTGTTTGGCAAGATCGGCCGTGCGGAGACCGCGACCGATCCGGCACCGCTGGAGATGGTCGAGACCACGGTGATGCTCAAGCCCAAGTCCGAATGGCGTGCGGGTCTAACCACCGAGAAGCTGATCGAGGAGATGGACGCCGCGCTGAAGCTGCCGGGCATGGGCAATGTCTGGGTACAGCCGATCCGCAATCGCATCGACATGCTCGCCACCGGCATAAAGTCGCCCGTCGGAATCAAGATCGCCGGGCCGGACTTGAATGTGATCCAGCAGATCGGCAGCCAGATCGAGACCGTCGTCAAGAAGGTGCCAGGCACGGTGTCGGCATTCTCCGAGCGCGTATCCGGAGGACGCTACATCGAGGTCACGCCGGATCGCATCGCGGCGGCCCGCTACGGCATGGGCATCGCCGATGTGCAGCGCATCGTCAGCATCGCGATCGGCGGCGAGAACATCGGGGAGACGGTCGAGGGCCTGCAGCGCTTTCCGATCAACCTGCGCTATCCGCGCGAATTGCGCGACTCGGTGCAGGACCTGCGCGATCTGCCGGTGGTGACGATGCGCGGCGAGACGCTCACGCTCGGCAGCATCGCCAGCGTCGCGATCACCGACGGGCCGCCGATGATCAAGTCCGAAAACGCACGCCCCAATGGCTGGATCTACGTGGACATCCGCGGCCGTGATCTGGGCGGGTACGTGGCCGAAGCGCGCAAGGCCGTCGCCGAGCAGGTGCAGCTGCCGCCCGGCTACTCGGTCGCCTGGTCGGGCCAGTTCGAGTACCTTGAGCGCGCGACCAAGCGCCTGCAGATCGTCGTGCCGTTCGTGCTGGCCATCATCTTCCTGCTGCTGTACCTGACGTTCCGCAGCGCCGCTTCGGCTGCGCTGATCATGGGCACGCTGCCCTTCGCGCTGGTGGGCGGTTTCTGGCTGATCTACGCGCTCGGGCATCACCTGTCGGTGGCCTCGGGCGTGGGCTTCATCGCGCTCGCCGGCGTCGCCGCCGAGTTCGGGGTGGTGATGCTGATCTACCTGGACAAGGCCATCCAGGATCGCCGTGAACGTGGCCAGATGCAGACGGAGAGCGACCTGCGCGACGCTCTGATCGAAGGCGCCGTGTTGCGCGTGCGGCCCAAGGCCATGACGGTGGCGGTCATCATCGCCGGCCTAGTGCCCCT
>CAZXXM010000185.1:0-6672 GCA_964644715.1 uncultured Salinisphaerales bacterium | reverse complement strand
CCGGCGCTCTGTTTGTACGGCGCCACTTCCACGCGCGCGCCGGCCATCAGGGCCTGCGAGTCGCGCTTGGACAGCTTTCCGTAGTCGGCGAAGCTCGGCGTGGAGAACAGCACGTGGCCTTCCGCGGCGTAGGCGTTCCCCGAACCGATCAAGCGCGAGATCATGTCGATGATCTGTGGCAGGTGCTGCGTGACACGCGGCTCGTGGTCCGGCGGCGCCACGCCCAGAGCGGACATGTCCTCGTGATAGGCCGCCGCATAACGCGAGCTGATCACGCCGATGTCGACGCCCTGCTCGACCGCCGCCTTGTTGATCTTGTCGTCGATGTCCGTGATGTTGCGCGCGTACACGACGCTCGGATGACGGCGCCGCAGCACGCGGGAGAGCACGTCGAACACCACGGCCGGCCGCGCATTGCCGATGTGCGCGAAGCTGTACACGGTGGGACCGCAGACGTACATCGTCACGCGATCCGGATTCTGCGGTTCGAAGCGTTCCTTGCGGCCGCTCAGGGTGTTGTGAAGGTACATCGGCCCTCGACTGGCGAAAAAGCCGCGCAAGGATACCGACCTGTCACTTGTCGCGCAGCGGCTGCCCGCCTCTTCGATGCCGGGCGCCCGGACCTCGCCTGCGGGAACGGATCGGCTTGCCGCTAAGATTCGCGCTCCGCGACGTTCTTCCTCACGCCCGCATGTCGGCATCCTCCGCCGCGCACACCCCGATGATGCAGCAGTACCTGGCGCTCAAGGCCCAGGTTCCGGGCTTGTTGCTGCTGTTCCGCATGGGCGACTTCTACGAGGTTTTTCACGACGACGCCCGCAAGGCCGCGCGGCTGCTCAACATCACCTTGACCAAGCGCGGCGAGTCCGGCGGCGCACCGGTGGTGATGGCCGGCGTGCCGTATCACCAGCTCGACACCTATCTGGCGCGCCTGATCCGCCTGGGCGAGTCCGCCGCCATCGCCGAACAGGTCGGCGAGGTCGGGGCCGACAAGGGTCCGGTGCGCCGCGAAATCGTGCGCATCGTCACGCCCGGCACCGCGACGGACGAGGTGCTGCTCGATCCGCGTCGCGCCAGCGTGCTGGCGGCCGCCTGCGCGCTAGGCGACCGTTACGGTCTGGCCTGGCTCGAACTCTCGTCCGGACGTTTCGCCGTCAGCGAAACGGCTTCGCCGCGCGACTTCGCGGCCGAGCTGTCGCGCGTGGCGCCGAGCGAGATGCTGATCGCGGAGGATGCGGGCCTTCCGGTCGGCGAGCTCGCCCGCACCTCCCGCCCTGCCTGGCACTTCGATCCGGCTTCCGCGCAGCGCCTGCTGTGCACGCAGTTCGGCACGCCCAATCTGCGCGGCTTCGGCTGCGAGGGACTGACCGCAGCCATCGGCGCGGCCGGCGCGCTGCTGCAGTACGTGCAGGAAACGCAAAAGGCGCAGCTCGCCCACATCGGCGGGCTGCGGGTGGAGGCGCCGGAAGACACGCTGATCCTGGACCCGGCGACGCGCCGCAACCTCGAGATCGATCGGACGCTCGCCGGCGAGACCGAGCACACCTTGCTGGCAGTGCTCGACGACTGCGTCACCCCGATGGGCTCGCGCGCCCTGAGCCGCGCACTGTTGCGGCCGATCCGCGACCGCCAGGAACTGGACGCTCGCTACGACGCCATCGATGCGCTGATGCTCGACGGCGCGAGCACGGCGCTGCGCCAGGCGCTGCGCAACGTTTCGGATCTGGAACGCATCCTGGCGCGCGTCGCGCTGCGCAGCGCACGCCCGCGCGATCTCACCGGGCTGCGGGACACGCTCGCGGCGCTGCCGGGACTACGCATGCTGCTGGCCGGCATCGACGGCGCCCGCATCGCGCAGCTGCGCGATCGGCTGGGACAGCACGACGCGCTCGCCGCGTGGCTCGGCACGGCGCTGGCGGATTCGCCGCCGCTGACGGCGCGCGACGGCGGCGTGTTTCGCGAGGGTCACGACGCGACGCTCGACGAGCTGCGTCGGTTGTCGACGAGCGCGGACGGCTTCCTGCTCGAACTCGAAACGCGCGAGCGGGCGCGGTCGGGCATCGAGTCGCTGAAGGTCGGCTACAACCGCGTACACGGTTTCTACATCGAGATCGGCAAGACGCACGCGGCCAAGGTGCCCGCCGAGTACACGCGCCGGCAGACGCTGACCAACTACGAGCGCTACATCACCGAGGAACTCAAGCGCTTCGAAGACCAGGTGTTGTCGGCCAAGGACCGGGCGCTTGCGCGCGAAAAGGAGTTGTACGAGGGTTTGCTCGACCGGCTGCTGACGCAACTCGGCGCCTTGCAGTCCGCCGCGCAGGCCCTGGCCGATCTCGACGTGCTGGCGAATCTGGCCGACGCCGCGCAACGTCTGAACCTGTCGCGGCCCCGCCTGGAAGCGGCGGCCGGCCTCGACATCCGCGCCGGGCGCCACCTCGTCGTGGAGCGCCAGTCCGGCGCGCCGTTCGTTCCCAACGATCTGCAGCTCGACGCCGACCGGCGCCTGCTGGTGATCACCGGCCCGAACATGGGCGGCAAATCCACGTACATGCGCCAGGTCGCGCTGATCGTGCTGATGGCGCATGCCGGCAGTTTCGTGCCGGCGGACGCCGCGCGGATCGGACCGGTGGATCGCATCTTCACGCGCATCGGATCGCGCGACGATCTCGCGTCGGGGCAGTCGACGTTCATGGTCGAGATGACCGAGACCGCGAACATCCTGCACAACGCCACGGCCTCGTCGCTGGTGCTGATGGACGAGATCGGGCGCGGCACCTCGACCTACGACGGCCTGTCGCTGGCGCGCGCCTGTGCCGAGCACCTGGCGCGCACCACGCGTGCGCTGACCTTGTTCGCCACGCATTACTTCGAGCTGACCCGCCTGGCCGACGCCGTGCCCGGGGTTTCAAACATCCATCTCGACGCGGCCGAGTACGGCGATCGGCTGGTGTTCCTGCATTCGGTCAAAGAAGGCCCGGCCAATCGCAGCTACGGCCTGCAAGTCGCGGCCCTGGCGGGTGTACCGCCCGGCGTGGTGTCGGCCGCGCGGACCTACCTGGCCGAGCTCGAACGCACGCCGCAACCGGCACCGGCGACGCCGGCACCGGAAACCCGGCCGCAGCTGTCGCTGTTCGAAACACCTGTGTCGCCCGCACTGCGCCTGCTCGACGGGCTGGATCCGGACGCGTTGAGCCCACGCGAGGCACTCGACTGGCTGTACCGACTCAAGCGCGAACGCTAGACGCGACCGGCGGATCCTCGATCAACGGGAAGGGATGACGCAGAAAGCCGCCGGGGGATGCCCGGCGGCTTTCGTTCGACGCGGGCCTCGTCGGCCCTCGGCTGACTGCGTTGACTCAGTGCTCGCCCTGGACGGCGTCCTTGACGCCCTCGGCAGCATTGTCCACGGCGTCCTTCGCGTCCTCGCCCGCGTCCTTCATCTTCTCGTTGTCGCGGGTGTTGGTCGCGTCGCCGATGGCGTCCGTCACCTTCTCGGCTGCGCTTTCTTCTTTCTTCTGGCACGCGGAAACGGCGAGGCCAAGACTGAGGACGGCCAGCAAAGCGGCGTTACGGATGTTCATGTTTACTCTCCTTGGGAATGCATCGTATGGCCCGGCGACTGACATCACCCTTACATCGCCGGGGATGCCGCACCCTAGGCATGAAAGCTGAACCCGTGCTGATTGCGGGTCCTCCCTATGGCATAGTCCGCGCCCCCAAAAAACGCCGCTCCGCGCGCCCTTCCAGCCATGAACAAGAACTCGTTTCCCCGCGGCGACATCCGGGTCCTGCTGCTGGAGGGCGTCAGTCAGACCGCGGTCAAGAGCTTCAAGGCCGCCGGTTACACGCAGATCGAATTCCACGAGAAGTCGCTGCCCGAAGCGCAGCTCGCCGAGCGGGTGGCCGAGGCGCACATCGTCGGCATCCGCTCGCGCAGCAACCTGACGGCGGAGATGTTCCAGAACTCGCGGCGCCTGATGGCCGTGGGCTGCTTCTGCATCGGCACCAATCAGGTCGCGCTCGCCGCGGCGCAGGCGCGCGGCATCCCGGTGTTCAACGCACCGTATTCGAATACCCGCAGCGTCGCCGAGCTGGTGCTCGCCGAGGCGATCCTGCTGATGCGCCGCATTCCCGAGAAGAACATGGAATGCCACCGTGGAGGCTGGTCGAAATCGGCTGCCGGCAGCTACGAGGTCCGCGGAAAGACGCTCGGCATCGTCGGCTACGGGCACATCGGCACGCAGATCGGCGTCCTCGCCGAGAGCCTGGGCATGCGCGTGATCTTCCACGACGTCGAAACCAAGCTCGCGCTCGGCAACGCGAGCCCGGCCGCCAGCCTTTCCGACCTGCTCGAGCGCGCCGACGTCGTGTCCTTGCACGTTCCGGAGACGCCGGCGACCAAGGACATGATCGGCGCCGAAGAATTCGCGCGCATGAAGAAGGGTGCCGTGTTCATCAATGCCTCGCGCGGTACCGTGGTGGACATTCCGGCGCTCGCCGCGGCGCTCAAGAGTCAGCACATCGCCGGTGCGGCGGTCGACGTGTTTCCGGTCGAACCCAAAGGCAACGACGACAGGTTCGTCTCCGAACTCGTCGGCATGGACAACGTGATCCTGACCCCGCACGTGGGCGGCAGCACGCTCGAAGCGCAGGAGAACATCGGGATCGAGGTGGCGGCCAAGCTGCTGCGCTACAGCGACAACGGCTCGACCCTGTCGGCCGTGAATTTCCCGGAGGTCTCGCTGCCGGAGCACACGGGCAGCCGGCGCCTGCTGCACATCCACGAGAACCGCCCGGGCATGCTGACGCAGATCAACAACGTGTTCTCCGAGACCGGCGTCAACATCGATGCCCAGTACCTGCAGACCGCCGGGCAGATCGGCTACGTCGTCATCGACGTCGATGCGACCGAGGACCAGGGCCGCGCTTTGCGCGATCGCCTCGCCGCCATCGACGGCACGCTGCGGACGCGACTGCTGAACTGATCGCCGCAGGAAGAGCGCCGCCGATGCAGCTGACCCGGATCGTCGCGGCGCTGCGCACCGAGGGGGACACGCAGGTCCTCGACGATGCGCCGCAGAGCTGGACGCAGGGACGCACCCTGTTCGGCGGACTTCAGGCCGCGCTGCTGGTCCGCGCGATGCGCACGCACGTGGAGCCCGGGCTGCCGCTGCGGACCTTGCAGACGACCTTCGTCGGTCCTGTCTTCGCCGGGCGCCTGGCCATCCGCTGCCAGGTGCTGCGCATCGGGAAGTCCGCCGTGCACGTCGAAGGCAGGATTTTCGAAGGCGACCAGGTGGTCTGCACCGCGCTGGCCGTCTTCGGGCGTGCGCGCGATTCCAGGCTGACGATCGCGCCGCCGCGCCCGGTGGTCCCCCTCGATCCGGAGCACTCCAAGCAGATCCGGTGGATCTCCGGCGCTTCTCCCGAATTCACGCAGTACGTCGAGCAGCGCTGGGCGTCCGGAGCGTTCCCGTTCTGCGGCGGCACCGAACCGCGCACACAGGTCTACGTGCGTTACCGCGACGAAGCCGACGTCGACGAATCGCTGATCGTCGCGATGGCGGATTCGATCCCGTCGCCGGCGATTTCGGTCCTCACCTCCGCTGCTCCCGCCAGCTCGCTGAGCTGGACGCTGGAGCTGTTGAGCGACCGCTGGCCGCGATCTGGCAGTGACTGGTGGCTGCTCGATGCCGAAGCCACCGCTGCGCGGGACGGCTATGCATTTCAGACCGCGACGCTGTGGAGCGCGGACGGGCAAGCCGTCGCGCTTTCACGTCAGAGCGCCGTCGTCTTCGGCTGAAAATCCTGGATTGCGGCGCGCACGGCGCTGCTGCGTTTCGCATGTTCACGGCAAGTTCATCGCTCGTTTCCAGCATGGAAGCGTGACGAACCGTCACGTCTGACACCCAGGAGACGCGAATGAACAGCACCACTCTGAAGGGTCAGCTGAAACAGTTGACCGGCCAGGCCAAGCAGGAATGGGCCAAGCTCACGAACGACGATTGGCTGCGCATCGAGGGCGATTTCGATCGCCTGTCCGGCTCGATACAGGAGCGCTACGGCATCGCCCGCGAGGCAGCCGAAGACCAGATCCGGAAATTCATGAGCCGGATCGAGGCCGCGGCCAAGCCCAAGAAGCGGACACGCGCGGCACCGCGCCGCAGCCTGTCCGATGTCACCGCGCGCGAGCGCGCGGCCGCAGGCCTTTAGCGGGAGAGGTTCCGCCAGGCACGCCGCATGCGCCGCGTCCAGTGGAATCGAATCGACCCGACTCGATCGCATTGATCGTCGACGAGACGTCCTCTTCGGACCTCTCTCGGCAACGAACCAGGAGACAGACCGTGAAACACAAGTTCAACCGCAGCACCTTGTTTGCCGCCGCCATCGTGGGCCTTAGCTGCGCAACGCCCATGGCGTTCGCGGAAGGCACGACGGCCGGCGCGAAGATCGAGACCGCCGCCGACAAGACGGGCGAATACCTTTCCGATTCCGCGCTGACCGCCAAGGTCAAGACGGCGCTGGTCGCCGAGAAGAATCTCAAATCGCTCGGCATCAACGTCGAGTCGACCGATGGCGTCGTGACGCTGTCCGGCAAGGTGCCCAATGAGGCCTCGATCGAACAGGCGGAGGCCGCGACCAAGGCGGTGGCTGGCGTCAAGGACGTCC
>CAZXXM010000184.1:1388-6680 GCA_964644715.1 uncultured Salinisphaerales bacterium | reverse complement strand
CGACGATACGAAGACGTGTCAGCGTCGTTTCGTCGTCGCGCAATCCGCGCCGCAAGAGATTGCGCAGAGCCTCCTGCGACGCTTCGGGGTCGTCCGCATCGGTACCACCGGGCAGGCTGCGCAGCATAGCGATCCGCCACGCCGACTTGCTCTGGCGTGCGCTGCGCATCATCGACTCTCTCGCAGCGGGCGAGGCGTCCACGGCGCGGCCCCACCAGGCCAGGGGCTCGCTCGCCCCCGCGCTGGCTGACGGGCCCGCGTCGTTCGCGGACGTCCACTGCAGCTGCGAACAGCCGGCGGACAGGAGGGCAGCACTAATGAGCATCGGTTTCAGGGCATGGCCAATCCAGAACGAAGCGTGCTCCCGGTTGGGCTTCCTGCACTTCAAGCTTGCCTCCATGGGCGATTACCGTTTCGTTGACGATGGACAACCCGATTCCGGTGCCACGCATTCCCGCTTCTTCCGGCTCGGAACCGCGAACAAACGGCTGAAGGATCCTTTCGCGCTCGGTGACGGGGACGCCGCGGCCGCGATCACGTACCGATAACACGCAGCGACCGTGCCGGCAGTCGAGCAGGATGTCGATCGTGCTTCCGCGAGGCGCGTGCTTGACCGCGTTGCTCAGAAGATTCCCGAGCGACACGCGCAGGCTCCATCGATGTCCGTACAGGTGCGGCGCATCAAGCTCGAGGCGGGTATCGAGATTGCGCTTGGCCAGGGTGAGCCGCTGCGATGCGAGCACCTCGTCGACCAGGATGCGCCCGTCGATCCAGCCCATCTCGACGTCGCGCTGTCCGCGTCGCCACTCCGCGTACGTCAGCAGGTTGCGGATCTGCGCGTCGAGATCGATCGCCGATTCGGCCAGGATCTGGGCCACTTCGGACTGCCGCGGGTTGAGCGTCCCGAAGGAGCGTTCCAGCAGCAGGTCGGTGCCTTCGCGCAGGCTTGCCAGCGGTGTCTTCAGCTCGTGAGAAACGTGGCGCAGGAAGCGGTCCTTGTCGGCTTCCAGATCGCGCAGCCGCCGGCGCAGCCATTCGAGCTTCTCGCCGACCCGGGCCAGCTCCCGCGGATACTCGATCGAGATCGGCGATTCGTAATTCGCCGTGCCCAGCGCGGCGATGGCCGCGCGCAGGTTGTGCAGGGGGCGGGCGATGACGCGTGAAAGGCCGAGCGTCAGCGCGATCGTCAGCAGGACCACGATGACCACCGAGAGAACGAGTACGTTCCGCACCAGCACCGAGCGCTCGTTGAGCTGGCGAACCTGGCCGTAGATGCCGACACGGCCTTCGTTGATGACGCGTTCAGCCTTTTCGGCGAGTTCGCGGATTTCGCCGACGCGATGCGCGCCGTCGGAGGAATCGAGTCCGGCCCGGATGCGATCGAGCCCTGCGGTCACCGCGCGCGAGTGATCCTGCACGCCCTGAGGCAGATCATCGGAGGTGAAGCGCGTCGCGGCGTCCTGCGTACTGTGCAGCCGCTGGCGAATGATCTCGAGCAGCGCCGGATCCTGCAGCGCGTAGTGCTGCAGCGCCACGCGCTCCAGGTCTTCCAGTTCGGTGCGCAGCGTCGCACCGTAGACCTCGATCTTCTGGCCCTCTCCCACCAGTTGCTCGCCACGCAGCAGCAGGCGATCGAGCGCGAATCCCATGACGATCAGCATGGCCACCAGCGGCGCCATCGCGAGCGCCTTGCTGGTGGCAACCAGCCCGACCATCGTCTTGGGCAGCAGCCGGCGTACGACGACACGGCGCAACGCGAAGCGGATCGCGGACAGCCGGCCGCGAGGTTGCGCCGGTGCTGGCGGGCTCTCCTGTGAAGAAACGGATTCCGCTGTCATCGTCATCAGGATGCCGCCCTCCGGTATCGCTCCCCTGATGGCAGACGGAGCCGTCACGGGCGCGACGGCCGCTGTCGTCGCACGGAGTCATCGCAGTGCCCCGGCCTGTTGGAGAACCTTGTCGCCTGAGAGCGACAGCCAGGCTTGCTCCGAACGTCATGCGCGCGAAACAGCGGGACGTGCACGAAGGCCGTTCCGCTGACGCAACCCGACCTGCCCGCATCGCCGATGCGCAATGCGCGAGCGATTCGTGCGGGCCTCGCGACGGTCTGGCGCCGATTGGCGACAGCGGCAGATTTCCTCGAATCAATCACTTGAAGACACCCTCACAAGGATCTGTCTCTGATCGCAGACAGTTTTGCCGTCTGCCCACGCCGCAATGTGGTGCCACGCGCCTGACCAGCAGATTAATTGCGCGCAAATCCAGTGGCTTTCGCCGATTGGCACCGCCGTTGCCATGGTTGAGACGAAGGGACGTCGCAGGGCTGCACGGATTCATGCAGCCGGCGTACGCACGATCAACCTGTCAGCGAGGAATACATGCGCATCAGCATTTTCGGTCTGGGCTACGTCGGGGCGGTCTGCGCCGGTTGTCTGTCCGATGCCGGGCACGAAGTCATCGGAGTGGACGTTTCCGCCATCAAGGTGGATCTCACCAATCGCGGCAAGGCGCCGGTCGTCGAGCCGGGCCTCGAAGAGATACTCGAAAAACAGGTGGCGCTTGGTCGCCTTCGCGCGACCTCGGACACCGCGGACGCGGTGCGCAGCTCGGACCTGACGATGATCTGCGTGGGTACCCCCAGCCGCAAGAACGGCTCGCTCGACCTTCGCTACATCAAGAAGGTCTGCAAGGGCATCGGCGCGGCGCTGGCGAAGAAAGCGACGTACCACACCGTGGTCGTCCGCAGCACCGTTCTGCCCGGCACCGTGCGCAAGCACGTGATCCCCTTGCTGGAGGAAGCCTCGGGCAAGCGCGCCGGCGAAGACTTCGGCGTGGCCATCAACCCCGAATTCCTGCGCGAAAGCACTGCGATCAAGGATTACCTCGAGCCGCCGATGACGGTGATCGGCGAGTTCGACGAGCGTTCCGGCGAGGCGCTGGCCTCGCTGTACGCGTCGCTCGCGGCACCGCTGATCCGCCGATCGATCGAGATCGCGGAGATGGTCAAGTATTCGTGCAACGCCTGGCATGCGGTGAAGGTGACGTTCGCCAACGAGATCGGCGCCATCGCGAAATCGGCAGGAGTCGACGGACGCGCGGTCATGGAGATCGTCTGCGCGGACACCAAGCTCAACATCTCGCCGTACTACATGAAGCCGGGATTCGCTTTCGGCGGTTCCTGCCTGCCCAAGGATCTGCGGGCGCTGGTCTATCGCGCTCACCAGCTGGACGCGAACGCACCGATGCTCAGCTCGGTCCTGCGCAGCAACAAGGAGCAGGTCGAGAAGGCGGTCGAACTGATCGCCTCGTTCGGGAAGCGCCGCATCGGTCTGCTGGGTCTGAGCTTCAAGGCCGAGACCGACGATCTGCGCGAAAGCCCGTTGGTGGAACTGGCGGAAACCCTGATCGGAAAGGGCTACGACCTGAGCATCTTCGATCGCAACGTCGACTATGCGCGCGTGCACGGCGCGAATCGCGATTACATCAACGAGAAGATTCCGCATGTGTCGTCACTGCTGAACTCCGATCTCGATGCCGTCATCGAGCACGCCGAGGTCATGGTCGTGGGCAACCGGGATTCGCAGTTCGCCAAGGCGCTGGCCAACGTCAATGGCAGCCGCCCGACGCTCGACCTGGTCGGTTTCATGAGTGGGGTCTCGCACGGCCACACCCAGGGCATCTGCTGGTAGTCCGCCAGGAGATCCCGGACCCATGGGCAAGGCATTGGGCTCCATCGCGACCTGGTCGGGCTGGCTGCTGTTCCTGGCCGCGTTGGCGACGCTCGCGGTGCTGCTGCCGGAAAGTGCGTTCGACAAGCGCAACGCGCACTACTGGGTGGCGCTGGGATCCATCGGCCTGTGGCGCTACACGCTCGGCGCGATCCACTTCGTGCGCGCGATGATCTTCCTGCACTACCGCTTCCCGAAGATCCGGCGCCAGACCGCGGAGCTGCAGGCCCGTGGTCTAGCGCCGGCGCCGGTCTACCTGATGGTGACCAGCTTCCGGATCGATACGACGACCTCCGCGGCCGTGTATCGCGCGGTCATCCGGGAAGCGATGGACTGGAAGGGCGAGGCGACCATCGTGGCCTCGATCGTCGAGATGGCCGACGAACAGATGATCAAGCTGCTGTGGGAGCGCTTCGCGCCGCCGGAGCGGGTGCGCCTGCTGATCGTGCGCGTCCCGGGCACCGGCAAGCGCGATGCCCTGGCGCAGGGTTTTCGCGCGATCTCGCGGGACACGCCCGCCGACGATGCGCTCGTCGCGGTCATCGACGGCGACACCGTGCTGGACCCGGGCGTGCTGTCCAAGACAGCGCCTTACTTCCACTCGCGTCCGAACATGGGCGCGCTGACGACCAACGAATACTGCGACGTGCAGGGCAGCTACTGGATGCGCGAATGGCATCGCCTGCGTTTCGCGCAGCGCAATCTCAACATGTGCTCGATGGCGCTCTCGCACCGGGTGCTGACCTTGACGGGCCGCATGTCGATGTTCCGCGCCTGCATCGTCACCCACCCGGAATTCATCCGCGACGTCGAGTTCGATCATCTCGACCACTGGCGCCTCGGCCGCTTCCGCTTCCTGACCGGCGACGACAAGTCGAGCTGGTACAGCCTGATGCGGCTGGGCTGGGACACCTGGTACGTCCCGGATGCGTCGATCACCACGGTGGAGCACCCGCCGGACAAGAACTTCGTCAGGGCCAGCCGCAAGCTGATGTTCCGCTGGTACGGGAACTCGCTGCGCCAGAACCAGCGCGCGACGCGGCTGGGCTGGAAGCGCCTCGGCGCCTTCACCTGGTACGTGCTGCTCGACCAGCGCATCTCGATGTGGACGAGCCTGCTCGGAATCTCGGTGGCGCTGTGGGGATCGCTGCTGTACGGCCCGGCGATGCTGATGGCCTACGTGCTGTGGATCGGCTGCTCGCGCCTGGTGCTGACCTTGCTGCTCGCGTTCTCCGGGCATCACATCGGGCCCTCTTTCCCGATGCTTCTCTACTACAACCAGATCGTCGGATCGCTCACCAAGATCAAGGTGTCGTTCCACCTCGACCAGCAATCGTGGACGCGGCAGGACACGCGCCTGCGACGCGACCTGGAGCCCTGGCAGGCGCGCTTCAATCGCTGGTCGTCTCCCGCACTGTTGGCGTCCAGCGCCTGCATTTTCGCCGCCGTCGTCGTGAGCGTGATCTGACCCGATTCGACCGAGGAACCCGCAATGAACAGCCGTACCGCCACCGCCACGAACCTGGTCCACGAATCCGAGACACAGCGGCAGCACGTCCGCGCG
>CAZXXM010000184.1:0-1288 GCA_964644715.1 uncultured Salinisphaerales bacterium | reverse complement strand
AAGGCGCGGGCGTTCGCGCAGACCTCGCTGATCCTGGTGATCGGTGCGGGTGCGCTGCTCTACACCGGCCATCGCGTGACCGAAAAATTGTTCGGCGCCAACTCTTCGGCGGCGCGCGTCAGCGGTCCGCGTTTCAAGGTGGAGATGCCGCGCGACGGCGTGTTCCACAGCCTGGTTCCGGCCGACGGCATCGTGAAGAAGGGCAGCCCGATCGGCTCGTTCGAGACCTCGATGTTCGGCCTGGTGAACATGCAGGCGCTCGAGGCGCAGTTGACGCCCGAAGAAGTCAGCCAGCTGCTCGGCCGCGAGATCAAGGGCACCGTGACCAGTCCCTGCGATTGCCGCGTCACCGCGACGTACGCGGTGGACGGCCAGTTCATCGGCAAGGGGCAGCAGCTGGCGGACCTCGCCCCACTGGAATTCGAACCCTACGTCGTCGCGCGTTTCGGTTTCCGCGAGGCCGAGCAGCTGCTGCCCGGAACGCCGGTCAAGGTGCGGATCAACGGCGATCCGCTGGCGCGCACCGGCCACGTCACGCAGCTGCGGCACGACGGCGACCCCGACGCGCTGAGCCAGGACGTCGTCGTGCTGATCAAGCCCGAAGAGCCCTTGTCGATGGACCTGATGAGCCGGCCGGCGGAAGTCAGCGCCGCCGGCAACTCCTGGCTGTCGGCCGAGGGTCTCGCGCCTTTTTCCTCGGCTCGCGCTGAGGCCCAGCCTTGAGATTCGGATTGCCCGCGCTGGCGCTGGCTGGCTGTGCCGCGATGGCGGCGACGACCGCCTGGGCCCTGCCGGATCTGGCGCGCGGCCGCGCGGCAGCCGAGCGTGGGGACGTGGCGGCCGCCGAGGCGGATCTGGTTCCGCTGGCCGAGCGCGGCTATCTCGAAGCACAGACGCGCCTGGCGCGCCTGTACGGTGCGCAGGACACGCCGGAGAGCAGCGCCAAGGCCGTGCAGTGGGCGCGCATCGCGTCCGAAAAGGACCCCTCGATGCGCATCGTGCTGGCGCGCAGCCTGATGCGCCTGGGTCCGGCGGCCGATCCGGCGGAAGTCGAGCACCTGCTCCAGGCCCTGGCGGCCGACAACGATGGCGCGGCGCGGCCGCTGCAGCTGCGCCTGTATCGGGAGCTCCCGCAGCTCGCCGATCCGCGCCAGGTCGCCGTGATCGCGCAGACCGTGGCGGCCAGCGCCGTAGTCGAGGAGCGCACGGAAGCCATCGCCTGGTATCGCGCGAATCGCGACGCCGATCCCGGGTACGAGCAGGCGCTGGTGGCGCTGTGCGAAAAGGA
>CAZXXM010000183.1:2494-6681 GCA_964644715.1 uncultured Salinisphaerales bacterium | reverse complement strand
TGATCTTCCGCGTGATTGGTGCTGCTGATGAAGACCGACGACAGCTTGTCGAAGCTGAGCTTTCCGTCCGGCTTCGGGTACGCGATCTTCGGCGACTCCGACGCCTTCTTCAACGTCAGGTGATCGGGCTTGAGATCGTGCACGGTCCACGGCGCCTTGCCGCCGAACCAGTTCTGTTCGATGTAGTTGATGCCACCGCCGACGATGGCGCCGAACTTGTGCAGCCAGACACCGAAATTGCGGCTTTCGTACAACTCCTGCCACAGCCAGCTTTCCTTGAACTTCACCGGGAAGGCTTCGAGTTCGGTGCCGCCCTCGGACCCCGCGAACAGCGCTTCGGCTGCGGCTTCGGCCGCGATCATGCCGGACTTCATCGCGGTGTGGCTGCCCTTGATCTTGGAGAAGTTCATCGTGCCGAGATCGCAGCCGATCAGCGCGCCGCCAGGGAAGATGCTCCTGGGCAGCGAATTGAAGCCGCCCTTGCAGATCGCGCGCGCGCCGTAGCTGACGCGGGTGCCACCCTCGAGGTACTGCGCGATCTTCGGGTGATGCTTGAAGCGCTGGAATTCGTCGAACGGCGACAGGTGCGGATTCGAGTACGACAGGTCGACGATCAGGCCGACCAGCACCTGGTTGTTCTCGAAGTGATACAGGAACGAACCACCCGGATTGGCGTTGTCCAGCGGCCAGCCGGCGCCGTGAACGACCAGCCCGGGCTTGTGCTTGGCCGGATCGACGGTCCAGATTTCCTTGAGCCCGATCGCGTAGTGCTGCGGATCGGCCTTTTCGGCCAGCTTGTAGCGTTCGATCAGGCGCTTGCCCAGGTGGCCGCGGCAGCCTTCGGCGAACAGCGTGTACTTGGCGCGCAATTCCATGCCCGGCGTGAAATCGCCTTCGCGCGGCGTGCCGTCATGGCTGACGCCCATGTCGCCAACCTGGATGCCGCGCACGACGTTCTGATCGTCGATCAGCACTTCCTGAGCCGCGAAGCCGGGATAGATCTCTACGCCGAGCGCCTCCGCCTGCTGGCCGAGCCACTTGCACAGGTTGCCCAGCGAGATGATGTAGTTGCCCTCGTTGTGCATCGTGCTGGGCACGAAGAGGTTGGGCATCTTCACCGCCGACGTCTCGCTCAGGAAGAAGTAGACGTCATCGCCGATCACCGGAACGTTGAGCGGCGCTCCTTTCTCTTTCCAGTCGGGGAACAGCTCGGTCAGGGCACGCGGCTCGAACACGGCACCGGACAAGATGTGGGCGCCGATCTCGGACCCCTTCTCCACCAGGCAGACGCTGATCTCCTTGCCCGTCTCGGCTGCCTTCTGCTTGAGACGGCACGCAGCAGACAGGCCGGCGGGTCCACCGCCGACGATGACCACGTCGTACTCCATTACGTCGCGTTCGATCTGCATCTTGGGCTTGCCTGGATGAGAAATGAGAGAATTAGTATTGAACCATACTACTTGTCGCAGCGCGTCATTTTAATACCCGTGAACGCGCGAAGCGACCGACCCCTGCGCCGTCCGACTACGTCGGGTCCGGCATTTCGCCGCGCAGCTTCGCCGAGTAGCGGGCCCGCTCCGCCAGAATCATGCTGACGCTGCGCGTCCGGACCTCGGAAAGGTCGCAGGGGCCGTCGATCGACAGGTCGAGGTGCCGCAGCAGGCCATCGCCCAGCCGATAGATCCAGCCGTGGACGCTCAGCTGCTGGCCGCGCGCCCAGGCGTCGAGCACCGGGGCGCTCGAGCACACGTTGAGCGCCTGCTCGAGGACATTCAATTCGCCGAGCAGGGATTCCCGCCGTCGTTCGGTGGGCTCGGCGTCGATCAGGTGCTGATGCAGGCCATGGACGTCACGCACGTGGCCGAGCCAGTAGTCGACCACGCCCGAAGACCGCGAACGATCGAGCGCGGCGTGCACGCCGCCGCAGCCGTAGTGGCCCACCACCATGATGTGCCGGACCTTGAGTCGGTCCACCGCGAACTGGATGACCGACTGGCAGTTGATGTCGGAATGCGCGACGACGTTCGCCACGTTGCGGTGAACGAAGATCTCGCCCGGCAGCATGCCGATGATCTCGTTGGCCGGCACGCGCGAATCCGAGCAGCCGATCCACAGGAATTCGGGCTTCTGCAGCTTCTCCAGCCGCTTGAAGAAATCGGGATCGCGCTCGCCCATCTTGCGCGCCCAGTCCCGGTTGTTGTCCAACAGCTTTTGGAGGTCTTCCATGCTCAGATCTGCCCTGCACCCCAAAGTACGCCGGCTGCCACCGCGCCGGCCACCGCGTCGTCAATCATGATCCCCAGGCCGCCGTGAACGTGGCGATCCAGCAGCCGGATCGGCCAGGGCTTGAGGATGTCGAACAGCCGGAACAGGCCAAAAGCGGCCAGCAGCCCGAAGGCCAGATGCCAGGTCGGCCCCTGCAGACCGGGCAGCAGCGGCAGGCAGGCGATCAGGAAACCCACGATCTCGTCGAATACGAAGCCTGGGTAATCGTGCACCTGCAGCAACCGTGAACTGGCACCGCAGACCCAGCATCCAAACAGGAACAACAGGCCGGTGATCGCCGCGTAGACCGGCCACGGCAGCTGCGCGAGGATCAGAAAGAAGGGAATACCGACCAAGGTGCCGAAGGTTCCCGGCGCCTTCGGCGCAAGGCCGGCACCGAACCCGAAGGCGATGAAATGCTCCGGTGTGCTCAGCACGAGGCGCGCCGGAGGAGGCGGAATGTCTCGTTTGCCTGGCTTCACTCGAAGTGCCGGTAACCGTGAGGCGGGACCGCAATGGTAGCGCCTGAGCCGTCCACGAAGCGCAGCCCGGGCTCCGGCGACAGGCATCCGATGACCGTCAGCGGCACTTCGAGACTGGCCCTGGCTCCCTCGAGCTGGCCCGGAGGCAGACATACGCAGAGCTCGTAGTCGTCACCGCCCCGGGCCTGCAGCGCCAGTCGGGACGAGCCTTCGACGTCAGCGAAACGATCGAGGAATTCGGGAGACGCCGGTAACTGCGAGGCGTCGATGTCGGCGCCGACGCGGCTGGCGCGGAGAATGTGCGACAGGTCGCCGGCCAGGCCGTCCGAGAGGTCGATCGCGGCACTCGCCAGACCCCGCAGCCGCAGCCCGGCGGCAACGCGCGGCTGCGGACGGTCCAGGCGCTGGCGCAGCGCCTCGCTCGCCTTTGCCCCCAGTCTCAAAGCCAGTGCCGCGTCTCCGAGCGTGCCGGTCACGCAGACCAGATCGCCGGCGCGTCCGCCATCGCGGCGCAATGCCTTCGCGAGCGGAACCTCCCCGAGCGCGGTGATCGTGATGCTCGACGGCCCCCGCGTGGTGTCGCCACCGATCAGCGCCACGCCGTGCTCCTGGGCGAGATCTCGCAGGCCGCGTGCGAATTCCGTCAGCCAGCGCTCGTCCGACGACTCCAGCGTGAGCGCCAGCGTGAACCAGCGCGGCCTCGCCCCCATGGCGGCGAGATCCGACAGGTTCACCGCCAGCGATTTCCAGCCGATGTCGTACGGCGACGTGTCCAACGGAAAATGGCGGCCGGCGACCAGCGTGTCCGTGGTCACCGCCAGTTCCTGACCCGCCGTGACGCCGAGCAGCGCGGCGTCGTCTCCGATGCCGACGCGAACCCCGTCCGCCGACGACGTCAGCGAGGCGAAGTAACGCTGGATCAGCTGGAATTCGTCCATCCGGACTCCGCTGCATTCGCCGAAAGCCGGCGCGATCTCGCCGGCAGGCCGTCGATCAGCCACCCATCTCGGCACTGCGCGAACTGCGCGCGAGCTTGTCGAGCACGCCGTTGACGAACTTGTAGCCGTCCTCGGCTCCGAAGATCTTGGCGAGATTGACCGATTCGTTGACCACGACCTTCCAAGGCACTTCCGGCTTGCTCGCCATTTCGTAAGCGCCGAGCAGCAGGATCGCGTGTTCGACCGGATCGAGATGATTGAGCGGCCGATCCAGGTGCGGAACCAGTGACATGGTCAACGTCACCGCGTCGGCGACCGTCCCCTTCAACAACTCTTCGAAGTAGACCGGGTCTGCGCGGCCCAGGCCCTCTTCCTGATCGCGAAACTGCTTGAGCAGCGTCTCGGGCTGCGTCTCGTTGACCAACCACTGGTACAAGGCCTGCACCGTCAGGCGGCGAGACAAGCCGCGACGGCTGATCGGAGGCGCCTCCCCAGTCACGAG
>CAZXXM010000183.1:0-2394 GCA_964644715.1 uncultured Salinisphaerales bacterium | reverse complement strand
GCCGCGCTCACGGCTTCGTATCCCTTGTTGTCGTCTCCAGGACCACAGCGCTCGGCGGCCTGCTGCGGCGTGTTGACCGTGAGCACGCCGAACGCTACCGGCTTGCCGCTGCGAAGCTGCACGTCCATCAGGCCACGCGCGCATTCGCCGGCGACATATTCGAAGTGCGGCGTGTCGCCGCGAATCACGGCACCGAGGGCGACGACCGCGTCGAACTTTCCGCCGGTGATCAGCGCCTGAGCCGCCAGCGGCAATTCGTAGGCGCCCGGCGCGCGGAATTCGACCACGTGATTTTCGCGCACGCCCCAGGCCTTCAACGCGCGGTGCGCACCGGCCAGCAGGGCGTCGATGACTTCGACGTTCCACCGCGTGGCGAGGAGCGCGACACGCGTCGCGGCGAATTCACCGGCCGCAGGCGGGACGGGAGCAGCAAAACCGGATTTGACGTCGGACATGAAGGCTCAATCGCAAGGAACGTATTCGACCACTTCCAGGCCGAAGCCCGAGATGCCGTGCAGGCGCTTGGGTGCCGACAGCACGCGCATGCGGCGAACACCGAGATCGAACAGGATCTGCGCGCCGATACCGTAGGTGCGCAGAACCTTGGGATCGGATGGATTCTCTTCCTGCGAGACCGGCTGCGAACGGTTGAGATTGATGATCTGCTGCACCAGCTCGCGCGATGCCTCGGACTTGCGCAGCACGACGATCACGCCGGAGCCCTCCTCCGCGACGCGCTTCATCGCGCGCTTGAGCGGCCAGCCGAAGTGCTCGGACTCGGCGCCGATCATGTCGGCCAGCGTGTTGCGCAGATGGACGCGCACGAGCGTGGGCTTGTTCGGGTCGACCTGCCCCTTCACCAGGGCCAGATGCACCGTGCTGTCCACCGCGTCCTGGTAGGTGAGCAGGTGGAAGTCGCCGTACTCGGTCTGGATCTTGGTCTCGGCAACGCGCTCGATGCTGTGCTCGTTGTCGAGTCGGTAGCGGATCAGGTCGGCGATCGTGCCGATCTTCAGCCCGTGCTCCTTGGCGAACTTCTGCAGGTCGGGACGCCGCGCCATCGTGCCGTCCTCGTTGAGGATCTCGACGATGACCGATGCGGGCTCCAGGCCCGCCAGACGCGCGAGGTCGCAACCGGCCTCGGTGTGACCGGCGCGCGCGAGCACGCCGCCCGGCTGAGCGCTCAACGGAAAAATGTGCCCCGGCTGCACCAGGTCGGTGGGCCGCGCGTCCGCCTTCACCGCGGCGCGGATCGTGTGCGCGCGATCGAACGCGGAGATGCCGGTGGTGACGCCCTCGGCGGCCTCGATCGAAACCGTGAACGCCGTGCGATGCACGTCGCCCTCCTGCGCGACCATCGGCGGCAAGCGCAGCTGGCGGCAGCGCTCGGCGGTCAAGGTCAGGCAGATCAGGCCACGGCCGTAGCGCGCCATGAAGTTGATGTCTTCGGGACGCACCAGGCTTGCAGCCATGATGAGGTCGCCTTCGTTCTCCCGATCCTCGTCGTCCATCATCACCACCATCTTGCCCGCCTTGATGTCGGCGACGATGTCGGAGATGTAGTCCAGGCCGGTGCGGCCGTCTTCGGTGCTCTTGGAAATGCTCGTGACCTTGCTCATGGTGTCTCGCGTGCCTGCAAAAGGCGTTCGAGGTAGCGGGCGATGAGGTCGACCTCGAGGTTCACCGCATCGCCGGATTGAAGATCGCCCAAGGTCGTCTGACCCAGGGTATGGGGGATGATGTTAACGCCAAAGCGCCGGGCCTCGACGTCGTTGACGGTCAGGCTGATGCCGTCGATCGTGATCGAGCCCTTTCGGGCGATGTAGCGGGCAAGTTCGGCCGGCACCTCGAATTGCATGCGCCACGACCGGGCTTCCTCGTACTTCCCGACCAGATGGCCGAGACCGTCGACATGACCCGAGACGAGGTGGCCGCCCAGCGGTTTGTGCGGCGTCAGTGCCTTCTCGAGGTTCACGCGGCGCCCGGGCTTCCAGCCGCCGCTGCTCGTCGCCTGCAGCGTCTCCACCGAGAGATCGGCTGCGAACCCCTTGGCAGTTTTCTCTCGAACGGTGAGGCAGATGCCGCTGACCGCGACGCTGTCACCGAGCGCGGCGTCGGCGAGATAGCCGTCGTCCGCTTCGATCAGCATGCGAACGTCCCCACCGTGCGGCTCGACCGCCACGATGCGGCCCCTTGATTCGATGATGCCGGTGAACATGCCTAGCGCGCTCCGGTGACGGGTACGGCGGTGATGCGAAGATCGGGACCGACCTGGCGCACGTCGACGAATTTCAATTGCACATGCTGGTCGAGCCGGTCGAGCCCCGGGATCCGTGCGAGACCCCGTGCGGCGTCGCCCAGCAGCATCGGCGCGACATAGCAGATCAGCTCGTC
>CAZXXM010000182.1:0-6749 GCA_964644715.1 uncultured Salinisphaerales bacterium | reverse complement strand
TCGTCGTCGACGAAGCGCAGGCCGGCCGGCGGCACCGGGTAGTCGAAGCCCACTTCGGGCGCCTGGCGCACGCGGCGGATGCCCGGCTGGTACTGCCAGGACGAGGTGCTGTCCTTCGTGAAATCGTTCGGCTGGAATCCGACCGCGACGAAACCCTTGTCGCGTTCCGGCAGCAGGTACCCGGTGTAGAAGTAAGCGTTGATCTTGTCCTCGAACGAACCCCGCTTGTTCGGATCGAGCCCGGGGTTGTACGTCATGAACTTGTTGCGGCCCCAGGCGATGCTGCCGTTGGCGTAGACGTCGGCGATGTCGCAGACCGCCGACTCGGTCGACGTGCGATGCGGATTGATGATGTTCCAGATCGCCTCGCCGCCGTTGGCCGGGAACGGGAACGGATGCGCGCCGGTGGTCCCCGTGATGCCCAGGCCGTTGGGCTTCACCTCGGCGGTGACGGCGTTCTTCTTGACCGTGTCGCAGACCCAGTCCGCCGGCTTGAAATCGCGATGGCTCGGATAGACGTTCATCCAGTACGTCTGCGGGTACTTCTTCAGCAGCGCTTTCTGTCCTTCGGTGAGGAACTGCGCGTGCTCGGCCATGTTCGCCGCGGTGATCTTCAGCGTGGGCTTCTCGTCGGCGTACGGCCCCGGCTCGTAACCGAAAGGCTTGGTCTGCCCGGGCCAGGTGCCCTGGTACTTGCCGGTGTACTCGGCGACGCCCGAAGCCGAACCGGCCTTCTCCGCTCCCATGCACGTCAGCTTCGGCCCGTCGAGTTCCTTGGCTTTCTCGGGCGTCACCTTGGCCTGCGACGGCAACGCCGACAGCGCGAGACCGATCGCGAAAAGGCTGGACGGGATGGCGACTCTGAGCTTCATGAATCCTCCTCGAAACGCACCGCGATGGTGTCGGCGTGGCGGGCTTGCACCCGCTCTATGTGAGCGAATCCTAGCCCTCGCACGCAGCGGGGCTTCGTCCGAAATGAGTACCGGTGCGGTTTTTCTATCCGCGGTACTGCGGGATCAGGCTGGCGGTCACGCGCGTCTCGTCCTTCATCTTGGATTCGAGATCGGAACAGATGAAGCGCTCCAGCGGCCCGCCGATCAGCGGAATCCGGGCACGCACGTCCCAGGTATAGGTGACGACGCATTCGGCTCCGACATCGGCCATCGAGACCTCGCAACTCATGTCGACCGGAACCCCCGGATCGATGCTCACTTTTCCCTTGCGCGTCTTCAGGTTCCAGCGCTCCTCGGACGTGGCGGAGGTTTCGGCCGGCACCACCTTCTTGACCAGCGCGGGCGCGTCGAGCGGCACCTTGCGCTCGATCTTGATGCGAAACTCGTCGCCCTTGGCCTGCTGATCCAGCACCTGGTACGACTTCAGCCCGAGGCCCTGCAGTTTCGCGGTGTGGAACGCGGGATCCGCGAACATGCGCATGATCACGTCCGACGACGCCGGGTAACGCGAGCGGATCTCGTGCTTCATCGAAACTTCTCCAGAGGCCGGCGCTTCTCCGGCATCCGTCATGCTGGCATCGCGTTGCGGCGCGCGCCTACCTCTTTCAGAGGAACTCGCCGGCGTCCCAGGCGACGGCGCCGCGGATCCAGGTCATCTGCGGCACGACGTCTTGCAGCGCTTCGCGCGCCTCGGCCCAGGACCGGTCGAGCAGGCACAGATCGGCACGCGCACCGACACGTACCTCGCGCGGCGCGGCACCCGGATCGTTCAGCGGCGCCATGAACAGTCCCAGCGCCTGCTCCGGCGTCAGCGATTCCGCGGGCCCGATCGACGCGCCGTCGCGCGTCCGTCGCGCGACCGCAGAGGCCATCGCCTTCCACGGATCGGGATCGCCGTACGGCGCGTCGGATCCGGCCGCGAGCGGAACCCCGTTGTCGAGAAAGCTGCGCAAGCGATATAGGTGCGCGTGCTCGGCGGCGTCGACGTCACGAAGGTAGGCGTCGCCGCGCTCGTGGATGAACTGCGGCTGCGTGACGACGCGCAACCGCAGCCGGCGCATCTCGCCGATCAGCTCGGGCGCCACCAATCCCGCGTGCTCGATGCGGTCACGTCCATTGCACCCGGCCTCGGCCAGCGCCGCGAGCGCGAACACGAGTTCGCCACGCGTCACGCAGTGGAACGCGGCCTCGCGTCCGACCGCGTGGCTGCGCCGGATGGCCTCGCAGATCGCCTGGAAATCGGGCAGATCGTGGTCGTGCAGGTGGAACTTGTGCGCGCCACGATCCACGGCGCCCGCCGACGTTCCCGGCTCGACGCCATCCAGCGAGGCATCGCCCATCACGACCAGATGCTGCAACAGATCGCCTCGCGCCACGCACGCGCTCAGTTCCGCGAACACGGCGCAGTCGTTCGCATGGCCGGTATCCGTGACCCCGCAGATGCCCAGCCGCACCAACCGGCGCGACACGGCGCGAAGATCGGGACGCTGTCCGCCGATGCGCGAGCGCAACCATCCGTCGGCGTCGTACAGGCGGCCCGTCAGGCGGCCCTCGCTCCGCTCCAGCGGATCCTCGCCCTCTGCCGCATCGCGGACGCCGAGGCGTTCGAGTCCGCGCGAGTTGAACATCCACAGGCGTCCGCTGCGGTGCTGGATGCGCAGCGGACGCCGCGAAGCCCACGCATCGAGCATCCCGCGATCGAGCGATCCGGCCACGGACTCGTGATAGCCGGTGGCCCGTATCCATCGATCCTCGCCGCTTGCGTCCGCCGCCTCGATCGCGGCCCTCAGCTGCTCAAGATCCTCGCCCGCGGGCGGACCGCAGTCGAGCGATTGCATCGCGGCCGCGGTCGCATACAGATGCAGGTGATGGTCGTGCAGGCCCGGCACCAGCGCCCGGCCCTGCGCCTCGATGACCACTTCACGCGGAAACGCGCGCAGTTCTGGTTCGAGTTGGACGATGCGGTCCACGTCGAGGCGCAGGTCCACGCGCCGTTCGCCGAATGCGATCTCCGCATTCCGGATCAGCATGCGCGTGCCAGCTCTTGCATCACGGCGTTCGTGTCCGCGCCCAGTTCCGGCGCGCGCCCGGCCGGCACCCGGGCCGACGGCGGCTCGACGACGGTGGCGGTGTCGCGCAGTTGCTCGACACCCTCCCGATGCAGCTCGCGCCAGCCCTTGCCCGTCGAAGCGCTCTCGACGATGAAGCGAACGACGTCGCTGAGCGCGATCGAGACCAGGCGGCTTGCGCCGCTGCGCCAGCTCCACCATGCGAAGGCCGCCGCGTGCAGGCCGGCGAGCGGATCGGCGATCGCATCGCCGACGAACATCGCGGTGCCGCAGACCTCGCGCATGACGCGCGACAAGCCCGCGTCGACGCCGGCGTCGTCGCCGTACGCGATCCAGTTTTCCTGCGGCTCGCCGCGGCCATGCCCCGTCAGGCTGATCCAGCTCAGGTCCTGGCACTCGCGGACCAGCGCCTGCGCGTCGATGCCGAGCTGGCGCAAGGCCCGCGGACGCGAGGCCTCGATGACGATGTCCGCGTCACGCAGCAGGGCGAGCAGCTGCGCCCGGCCTTCCGCCGCTGTCGGGTCGAGCGCGACGCTGCGCTTGCCGGCATTGAGAAGGTCGAAGAATCCACGCGGTCCCTGGCGCGCGCCGTCGGGCCGCGCCGTGCTTTCGACCTTGATCACGTCGGCGCCGCCGAGCTGCAGCAGATGCGAGCACAGCGGCCCGGCCCACAGCGAGGACAGGTCGATCACGCGCGGCACCGCGCGGCGCCGCGATCGCCCCGTCCCGCCATGCGTCGCAACGCGAAACCACGTCGCCGGTGTCGCGTGCTGCGCATCGACCGCGCTCAGCGCGAGGCCCAGTTCGCGCCCGCGCTCGACCAGCTCCCGCGTCCGGCGCGGTGCGACGGCCGCGCGCAAGCAGGCCCAGTCGTGCGTCGATCCGGTCTCGAGCCAGGCGGGCAGCAATTCCCAGTCCGCGTCGCGCGCCAGATTCAGCGCGATGCCGTCATCGGCCGTCTCCAGCAGACGGCAGGCACCGCCGCAGGATTCGGTGCCAGCGCGGCCGAGCGCGCTCGATGCCGCGCGTTCTCCGAGCAATCGCGCGCCGCTCAGCGTGGCGGGCAGCGGACGCAGCGACAGCGCGCGGACGATCGCGAGCACACCCTCGGCGCTGGACGCCAGCGGCACCGGGCACAACTGCGGATCGCCGTCGCGCGGGCCGGTGAGCATCATGGCGCCGCTTCGCGCCCAGGCGACGGCGGCCGCCTCGTCGGGAAGCTCGACCGGCCGCCCGCCTTGCGCGCCCAGGTCGGCCAGCAGCCGCGCGCGGTAGGTCGAGGCGTTCAGGGCCGCTGCGCGGACCAGAGCTGCTCGGCCCGCTGCTGGATACCGCGCGTCATCGCGCCGAAACCCTGTTCGAGTTTCGAACGCATCAGCGCGCGAACCAGCCCGGACAACCAGCCGTTGAGTTCGAAGTGCGTGCGATAGCGGCTGCGCGCGTCACCGAGCGCCTCGATGCGATGGACGCGCTCACTCCACAGCGCACCGAGCGGGACCGGCTTCATGCGATAGGCAAAGCCGCGGCCTTCGTCGAAGGCGGTCATCCACTCCACCTGGCGGCTCGTGGCCTTGCCCAGTCGCACCTGCATCTCGATCGGATCGCCGGGCCGCAGCGTCGACCGGCATTCCGGCACGAAGTCGTTCCATTCACCGTAGGCCTGCAGATCGGTGATCACCTGCCAGACGACGGCAGCGGGCGCCGCGATGTCCGCTTCGCGATCGATGGCGAAACCCATCGGCAGGACTCAGATCGGCAGCGGGCGCGCCAGCGGCGCAACCCCGTCGGCGACGCGCGCCGGCGCCGGCTCTTCGAGCGGCAGGCGGACGTGCATCGTGGTGCCCTGGCCGTCCGACTCGGCCCAGATCTCGCCGCGATGGTGCTGCACGATCTTGCGGCAGATCGCCAGGCCGATGCCGGTGCCTTCGTATTCGTCGGCGCTGTGCAGCCGGCGGAACACCGCGAAGACGTTTTCCAACTGCGCGGCGGCGATCCCGATGCCGTTGTCCTTGATCGTCAGGTGCACGAACCGCTCTTCGCGCTGGCAGCCGATGCGCACCTCGGGCTTGGCGCCGGGCGCGTGGAACTTGATCGCGTTGCCGACGAGGTTCTGGAACAGCTGCACCAGCAGCGACTGCACGGCCGGCACGTCGGGCATCGGATCGAACTGCACGGTAGCGCCGCGCGCGACGATGTCCGGCTTGAGCGTGTTGAGCGCGGTCCGCAGCGCCTCGTCGAGCGGACGGCGCTCGGACCGCGCCTCGGTGCGACCCACGCGGGACAGCAGCAGCAGGTCCTTGATCAGCGCCTGCATCTGGCGCACGCCCTGTTCGATGAACTGCAGGAACTCCAGCGCATCCCCGTCCAGCTTCTGCGTGTAGCGGCGCGACAGCAGCTGCGAGAAGCCGGCGATGTTGCGCAGCGGCGCCTGCAGGTCGTGCGAGGTGATGTATGCAAACTGCTCCAGTTCGTGCACCGCGCGGCTCAGGTCGGCCAGCGAACGGCGCAGCTCTTCCTCGGCGGCTTCACGGGCCTCGACCTCGGCACGCAGCCGCGCATTGGCGGCCTCGAGTTCGTCCGGCGTTTTCATCGACAGCAGCTTGGGCACCAGCGGCACGATCGCCAGCGCCGTGGCCAGCGAGACCACCGCGGTCAGCGCCCGCACCCAGCCCTGCAGGTAGTAGACCGGCTCCCAGATGACGACGATGTCCAGGACGTGGCCGGTGCCGCACAGCACGATGAACGAGGCAAACAGCGCAATGGCCCAGTTGAAGCTGATCCGCGCCCGCATGCGCCGGATGAAATAGACCAGCAGCACCGGGATCATGAAGTAAGCGAACGCGATCACGCCGTCGCTGATCACGTGCAGCCAGATCAGGTCCGGCTTGCGCATGAAGCAGTAGCCGTGCGGCAGCAGACTGCCCCCGGTGGGGAGCAGGCTTGCGGCCTGCAGCAGGAAATCGGGCATCGTGTCTCCTCGAGCCGGAGTGAGTCCTATCGTTCCAGGCCCCAGGGGCCCTTGCGCCAGCGTGTGGGCAGCTCCTCGACCGGCTCGGGCTGACAGAAGCGGGCGCCCTGCATCTGCGTGCAGCCGATCATGAACAGGCGCGCGTGCTGCTCGGCGAGCGCCACGCCGTCGGCGATCACGTCCAGCCCGAGCGAGCCTCCCAGGGCCAAGGTCGCGCGTACGAAGCGCAGCGCCGACTCCTGCGCGTCGCGCACGACCGCGTCCACCGCGCGGGCATCGATGACGATGCCGTCGAGCGGCAACTCGACCAGCCGTTCGAGCAGCGCCGTCGCCGGGCGCCAGCCTTCGAGCCAGATCTGCAGACCCGACGCGCGCAGGGACCGCAGGTCGTCGGTCACCGAGGACTCGACGCCGAGTTCGCCGGCGTCGAGCCGCAACGCCACCTGGGCCGGCTTGAGATCCGCCTGGCCGATGCGCGCCGCCAGCTGGCCCGCCAGCCGCGGCAGCCAGCTGGCCGGGATCGACATCGAAAGGGTCACGTCTTCGAAGCCCGGCCCCTGCCAGCCGCGGAACGCGGTGAGCGCCGTGCCCAGGTTCGAGATGTCGCCCGACAGGCCAACATGGACGCCGGCGAAACGTGCGCGGCCCAGGTCGACCCAGGGCTGGTACGACAGCCCGGGGCCGGCCGCGGCGGGATCGGCCTCGGCCGCCGCTTCACCGATCTGGCTGCGGCGCTTGGCGATCGCCGCGCGCACGAAG
>CAZXXM010000181.1:0-6772 GCA_964644715.1 uncultured Salinisphaerales bacterium | reverse complement strand
GGGGCCTCGATCCGCGAGGTCATCGCGTTCCCGAAGACCCAGACCGCGCACGACCCGCTGACCAACGCGCCGGGCACGGTCGACAACAAGAGCCTGCGCGAACTCAACATCCGCAGCACTTTCGTCAAGACCACTGAAACCACGGAGCCGCGGTGACGGTCCAAGCCCCCGCGAGCCTCCCGAGGATGACAATGCCCAAGATGATCAAGACCGTCGCGGCCAGCTGTGCCGCCGCGCTGCTGCTGAGTTCCTGCAGCGGCATCGGAGACGGCAGCAGCCCCGAATCGCTGAAGATTCTTCAGATCACACCGGACACGGTGTTCGACGAAGCCTTCATCCGCGGCGAGCAGATTCCGGGCAAGGCCTACACCTGCGTGCGCGGCGTGCTCCAGGCCTTCATCTTTTTCGACGACGGCGACGTCGGCAACTTCACGCGCCGCGTGAAGTGGTCCAGCAGCGATCCGAGCGTGCTGACGGTCAGCAACTTCGACGAGCCGGTGCCGGGCAATCCGGATAACCGCTTCGATTACGGCTCGATCGCACCGTTGTCGGCCGGTACGGCGACGGTCACCGCCACGTATCTGGACATGACGGCGTCGATCCCGATCACGGTGGACCAGGCCGGCGCGATCACGATCACGCCCAACGATCTGAAGATGGTGCCGCGCTCGTTCCAGCAGCTGCAGGCGATCGCGATCCTGGACGGCAAGAAGGTGGATCTGACGGCGCAGACCATTTTCGACCTGAATAACGGCGACCCCGACGCGGTGGCGGATTTCGCGACGCTTTCGGAGACCGGATCCATCGGGGCGATCGCGGCCAGCGCGCCGTTGCCGATCACCGCCAAGCTGAACGTGCAGGGCGGCGCGTGCGGTAACAACCCGAACACGACGGCAGACGCGAATCTGCAGGTCGTGACGATCCCGACGCCGCCGACGCCGAACCCGATGAAGCTTGGCCTGAGCCTCGAACCGGAACCCGGATACGAAGCCAAGCTCGCCGAGGGAACGTCGCAGTTCCTGACCTTGATCGCCCGGTTTGGCGATTCCAACGGCGACGGCGACTCGGACGATCCGAACGAATTCCAGGACCTCTCGTTCCAGCCGGGCGCGGTCGGTGCGTTCACGTCCTCGAACACGGACGCGGTGACGTTCATCGGTTCCTCGCTGCTCGGACGCGGAACGCTCGTCTACGCGGTGCCGGACACCGAAACCACGGGGACGCCTGCCGCGGATGCGACGTCCGATCTGAGCGCCGTCTTCGGAGCCCGACCCAACGAGACGCCACCGGACCCGGGCGTGTCGTCGACCACCTTGCCGCTGGTCGTGCGGGACGTGCTGTTGCGTTCGATCGAGATCACGTCCAGCCCGGAACGCGAGGCGGAGGACGGGCTCTGCAAGTTCGCGGAGACGACGTACGCCGCCGTTCCCGAAAACCTCACCGGGGGCAAGTTCCTGTGCCTGCGTGCCACCGGCACGTTCGGCCCCGATGCCGCCGGCGCGGACTACGTGCAGGACATCACCAAGGACGTGGTGTGGACGACGAAGGCCACGGCCACGGGCACCTTGGGCATCACCGGGGGCCGGGTCCTGAATGCAGGCATCGCCGCGAGCGCGTCGAAGGCGCCGGCCAGCGGATCGTCGCCCTGCGTGAACGTTTCGACCTGCGCCGAAGAGATCACGGCCACGTTCACGACGAATCAGCTCGACTCGACCGGAACCGCCATCACGGTCGCAAAGACGGTGCCGATCAACATCGTGTTTCCCGAAACGACGGAGTGATCGACGTCCGTCGGCTGCTGCCGGCTCAACCCGTGCGCTTCGCGCGCACGCGGTCGCGGGACAAGGCGAGTTCGAACTCCGCTCCCAGCGGGAGCATCTGTGCGTCACGGATCACGGCGCCGTCGGCCGTTCGCGCAATCGCGTAGCCACGATCGAGCACGGCAGCCGGATTGAGGCTGCGCAGCAGCGCGTCGCTGCGCTCCAGCCGAAGCCGCGCCAGTGTCAGCCCGGCGCGCAGCGCCAGCGCCTTGCGCATCTTCAGGGCCTCGATCCGCGCTGCGCCGGCGGAGAGCTCCGCCGCGTAGCGAGGGATCGACAGCTGCTGCCGGGCCGTGTGGAAGCGGGCCCGCGACTCGCGCAGCTGCCGGAGCATCGCGGTCGAAAGGCGGGCCTCGGCATCGTCCACGCGCTGCGCGCGAAGCTGCAGGGCTCGTGAAGGATGCAGTTGCACGAGCCTCTGGGTCATTCGCAGCAGGCGGTCGCCGGCGCGCTCCGTCGAGCGTTCCATCGCGGCGCCGATCGCCGCGGCCAGACGATCGATGCGCGTGCGCAGCGCCGACGCATCCGGGGTGATCAGCTCGGCCGCCGCGGTGGGGGTCGGGGCCCGAAGATCAGCGGCGAAGTCGGCGATCGTGGTGTCGGTCTCATGGCCGACGCCGGTCACGACCGGAACCGCGCAGGCGCGGATCGCGCGAGCCACGCTCTCCTCGTTGAACGACCACAGGTCTTCGAGCGAGCCGCCGCCGCGAACGAGCAGGATGGCGTCCACCGGCGCCCGCTGCGGCAGGCGGGCCAAGGCCCGGACGATGGCCGGCGCGGCCGCGGCGCCCTGCACCGGGACCGGCCACAAGACCACGCGCAGCAGCGGGAAGCGGCGCGAGAACGCGGCCAGAACGTCCTGCACCGCTGCGCCGGTAGCCGAAGTGATCAGACCGATCGCGCGCGGCAGCGTGGGCAAAGGCCGCTTGTGGGCGGCGTCGAATACGCCTTCGGCGAGCAGGCGGCGCTTGAGCTCCTCGAACGCGCGCAGCAGCGCACCTTCTCCGGCTGGCTCCATGTGCTCGCAGATCAGCTGAAGGTCGCCGCGTGCCGTGTAGTAGCTCGCCTGCGCCCGGACCAGCACGCGATCTCCGTTCTGCGGCGGCGGCCGCACGAGGTAATTGGCGTTGCGGAACATCGCGCAGCGGATCTGCGCCTGCGCATCCTTGAGCGTGAAGTACCAGTGACCCGACGACGGCCGCGAAAGGTTGGAGATCTCGCCTTCGACCCACAGCCTCGGGAGCGAATCCTCCACCAGCGCGCGCAGGACTTCCGCCAGTTCGGAGACGGAGTGAACGGTGCGGGATGCGGGAATGTTCAAGGCGGGACTAGGGACAAGGCGATCGCCTCCGTATAATAGGTTCTCGACGGAGCCTTTCATGCGCATTCAAACCGAGGCCCTGACGTTTGACGACGTCCTGCTGCAGCCGGCCTATTCGGAAGTTCTCCCGCGCCAGGTCAATCTGACCACGCGCCTCACCTCACGGATCGTGCTCAACATACCGCTGCTGTCGGCGGCGATGGACACGGTGACAGAAGCCAAGCTCGCCATTGCGCTCGCGCAGGAAGGCGGCATGGGCATCGTGCACAAGAATATGACGGCGGACCGCCAGGCGGCCGAAGTACGCGCGGTCAAGAAATACGAATCCGGCGTGATCACCGACCCGATCGTGGTCCCGCCGGATATGACCATCGGCGAGGTGCTCAAGCTCACGCGCGCCAACCGCATCTCCGGTGTGCCAGTCGTCGATGGGCAGAACCTCGTCGGCATCGTCACCAGCCGCGACCTGCGCTTCGAGACGCGTTACGGCGAGCCGGTCAGCGTCGTGATGACGCCCAAGGATCGCCTCGTGACGGTCAAGGAAGGCGCCTCGCGCGAGGAAGTGATCGCCAAGCTGCATCAGCACCGCATCGAGAAGGTGCTCGTCGTCAGCCCGGGCTTCCAGCTGCGCGGCATGATCACCGTCAAGGACATCCAGAAATCGAGCGACTACCCGCTGGCCTGCAAGGACGAAAGGGGGCGGCTGCGCGTGGGTGCCGCGGTCGGCACCGGCCCGGAGACCGAGGAGCGCGTGGCCGGTCTCGTGCAGGCGGGCGTCGACGTCATCGTCGTCGATACCGCGCACGGACATTCGCGCGGCGTGCTCGATCGCGTCACGTCGATCAAGCGTCAGTATCCGGATCTGCAGGTCATCGGCGGCAACATCGCCACGGCCGAGGGCGCGCTGGCGCTGGCCGATGCGGGAGCCGACGCGGTCAAGGTCGGTATCGGGCCCGGCTCGATCTGCACTACGCGGGTCGTCGCCGGCGTCGGTGTTCCGCAGATCAGCGCGGTGATGGCGGTGGCCGAGGCGCTGAAGTCGCGCAACGTGCCGCTGATCTCGGATGGCGGTGTCCGCTACTCCGGTGATTTCTCGAAGGCGCTTGCGGCCGGTGCGCACGCCGTCATGGTCGGCTCGATGCTGGCCGGCACCGAAGAAGCCCCGGGCGACGTCGAGCTCTACCAGGGCCGCTCGTACAAGTCGTATCGCGGCATGGGCTCGCTGGGCGCGATGTCGCAGGCGCAGGGCTCCAAGGACCGCTACTTCCAGGACACCACCAGCGAAGTCGAGAAGCTCGTCCCCGAGGGTGTGGAAGGCCGCGTGCCGTACAAGGGTCCGATGGCGGCGATCGTGCACCAGATGATCGGCGGGCTGCGCGCGTCGATGGGCTATACCGGCTGCAGCAGCATCGAGGATCTGCGCACGAAGACGCGGTTCGTGAAGATCACCGCCGCGGGCATCAAGGAAAGCCACGTGCACGACGTGACGATCACCAAGGAAGCGCCGAACTACCGCACGCAGTAGCCGCAGGGCGGGCTGGCCGAAGGCGTGATCCGCCTCTGGACGCCGAGGAAAGCCGGTGGATGACGCCGCGATGAAGCCGCGGCTGATCCACCCTACGCCTCAGTAGCGGTAGGTCTCGGGCAGCGACAAGGCGGCATCCGCATCCCGGTCCAGCACCAGGCTCGTCTTCGCCGCCGCGCTCACCTGCAGCACCGCGCTCGCGACGAACCCTTCGTCGATCGCCACCGCGTCCACCACGTCACCGACGGCCTGGCCGTCGCCCTCGGTATCGCGGATCGACGTGCCCGGCGCCGGCGGATTGCCCCGGCCTTTCACCAGGAACATCCGCTTCTTCAGATTGCCGAGGTAATGCAGGCGGGCGACCACTTCCTGCCCCGTATAGCAGCCCTTGTCGAAGCTGATGCCGCCGACCCGATCGAGGTTGGCCATCTGCGCGACCCAGCGATCCTGGGTCTCCGGATAGATGACCGGGATCCCGGCCCGTATCAGCGTGTCGCGATCCTGAGTCTGCGCCACGGGGTCGGCCGAGCGAGGCTCGATCACCGCAAAGGCGACCTTCGAGCGCAGCACGAACATTCGCAGGCGTTTGGATATCGGCTCGATCAGGCTGCGCGGCATCCGCAGATCGATCGCGTCCGCGTCGCGGGCCATGAGCATCACGGCCAGCGTGCGGCCCTTGGGGCTGTTGTAGGAGGCCCAGCTTGCGCGTTCCGGCGTCAGCGCGCGGAGATCGGCGCTGAGCTGACCCTGCAGGAAACTTTCGGCGTCCGCGCCGCTGACGCGCAGCGAGGCCCACGAATCGAGCGCAAAAGCGCTGGCCGTCCGTGTTCCAGGGACTAGCGGAAGTGACTCGGAAAGGGAATACGGATCGGACATTCGTTGCTAGCGCGGCATCGGGTTTGCGAAAATACCAAGGTCCCGAGCCCGAGTGTGCCCCGGCCCTCCATGAATGACCGCGCTGATCCCGTCGTCCGCAGCTTCAGACCGAAGCAGGACGATGTCGTTCCGCTCGCGGAATTTCTTGCGAAGGCCCGATCCACACCCGAACCCTCGGCGCCAGTACCGGCACCTGTGACGACGCAGGCTGCAGAGGGGGGTGTCCCGGAAATCGGCGGTCGCAAGAACGGCCCCGAACCGACCCGCTACGGCGACTGGGAAAAGGACGGCCGTTGCATCGATTTTTAACCCACGTAGTCCGCGTCGCATCGCGTTGCGGATCTTGAAGGTAATCCATGTCCACACCCAAACCGTCGTCGGCCCCTAACCGGCCGCTGTCGCCCTTCATGATCGGGCCTTATTACAAGCCCCAGCTGACGTCGATGCTGTCGATCACGCACCGCGTGACGGGGATGGGCCTGAGCTTCGGCACCTTGCTGCTGGCGGGCTGGCTCGTCGCCCTCGCCAGCGGCCCGGATGCGTACGCGGCCTACGCCAAGCACATGCTCGCCTGGTACGGCCAGATCCTGCTGCTCGGCTGGAGCTGGGCGCTGCTGTACCACCTGTGCAATGGCATTCGTCATCTGTTCTGGGACATCGGCAAGGGCTTCGAACTGCCGGACGCGTACAAGAGCGGCTATGCCGTCGTCGCCGTTTCCGGTGTCCTGACCGTTGCGGTCTGGGCCCTGGCCTATCTCGCCTGAAGGAGCCCGACCATGAGCCTTCGTTCTCCTCTCGGCCGCGCCCGCGGCCTGGGTTCCGCCAAGGACGGCACGCACCACTTCTGGGTGCAGCGCGTGTCCGCCATTGCGCTCGTGCCGCTGACCTTGTGGTTCGTGTTCAGCGTCGCCAGGCTGCACGGCGCCAGCTTCGAGCAGGTGCAGTGGTGGGTCGGCTATCCCGCCGTCGCCGTGACGCTGGTGCTGTTCATCGCCACGGCGCTGTACCACTCCATGCTCGGCGTGCAGGTGGTCATCGAGGACTACGTGGGAGGTGAGGGCATGAAGCTGACCGCCCTGCTGCTCTCGAAGTTCTTCCACGTCGCCGTTGCCGTTGCCGCGATCTTCGCGGTGCTGAAAGTCGCGCTGAGCTGATCGACATGACCGCTTCCACTTCCTACGAAATCGTTCACCACGAATACGACGTGGTCGTCGTCGGCGCCGGCGGTTC
>CAZXXM010000180.1:0-6778 GCA_964644715.1 uncultured Salinisphaerales bacterium | reverse complement strand
AGGGTGGCGGCGTGGCGAACGTCACGATCATCGAGCGGCTGTAACGCCCGCATCACCCGTAGCCCGGACGAAGTCCGGGGTTTCTCCCGCCAATCGAAGCGCAACCCCGGACTTCGTCCGGGCTACGGAGCGGCGCGCCCCGTCCGTCTGGCTGAAGCCGGCGCCGCGGCGAGCCCCGAGACTTCGCGAAGTCCTGAACTTCCCGAATCCGGAGCACATCGTGGGCATCTGTTCCAACCGCAGCATCATCGTCACCGGCGCAGGCGGCGGCCTGGGTCGCGCCTATGCGCTCGCGCTCGCGGCCGAAGGCGCCGGCGTGCTCGTCAACGACATCCGTCGCGAAGCGGCGGATGCCGTCGTCTCCGAGATCGCGAAAGCCGGCGGCAAGGCCGCCGCGAACAGCGACGACATCACGTCGATGGCCGGCGCGGCGAACATCGTCGCGGCCGCGGTGGAGGCCTTCGGCGACGTGCACGGCGTCGTCAACAACGCCGGCATCGTGCGCGACCGCATGTTCGCGTCGCTGTCGGAAGACGACTGGGACCTGGTCGTGAAGGTGCATCTCAAGGGCCACTTCTGCATCGCGAGCACCTTGGTGAAGCGTTGGCGCGACCAGGTCAAGGCCGGCATCAAGGTCGATGCCCGCATCGTCAACACCAGTTCGGGCGCCGGCCTGCAGGGCTCGGTGGGACAGAGCAATTACGCCGCGGCCAAAGGCGGCATCGCGAGCCTGACCCTGGTGCAGGCGGCGGAACTGGGCCGCTACGGCATCACCTCGAACGCGCTGGCGCCGGCGGCGCGCACGAGCATGACCGAGGGACCGTTCGGCGCGCTGATGAAGACGCCCGAGGACGGCAGCTTCGACCACTACGCGCCGGAGAACGTAGCGCCGATCGTGGTCTGGCTGTGCAGTCCGCTGTCCGCGCACGTCAGCGGCAAGGTGTTCGAAGTCGAAGGGGGCAAGCTGGCCATCGCGACCGGCTGGCACGGCGGACCCGGCCGGGACAAGAAGGCGCGCTGGAATCCGGAAGAACTGACGGCCGTCGTCGACGCCCTGGTGGCCGAGGCGCCGGTGGCGCAGAAGGTGTTCGGGACCTGACAAGGACCGTGGCCCCGACGAAGTCCGCGGTTCCCTTCGATAATGGAGGCAACTCCGGGGCTTCGCCCGGGCTACGAGACGACGAGCCCCACCTTCAGCCGATGACTTCCGACTTCCGCGAAACCTCCTCGCTGCGGATGGGATTCATCGCCGGCGGGCCCGCAGATGGCGTTCCGGTGCTGCTGCTGCACGGTTGGCCCGACGATGCGAGCACCTGGGACGCGATCGCCCCTGCGCTCCACGACGCCGGCTTTCGCACGATCGCGCCCTGGCTGCGCGGCTTCGGGCCGACGCGGTTCCGCTCCGGCACGACGATGCGTTCCGGCGAGATCGCCGCGATGGCCCAGGACGTGCTCGACCTGGCCGATGTGCTCGGCATCCAGCGCTTCGCCGTCGCCGGTCACGACTGGGGTGCGCGGATCGCCTACCTGCTCGCGGCCACGCATCCGCAGCGGCTGACGCATTGCGCGGCGCTGTCGCTCGGGTGGTCGCCGGGCGCGCTCGCGACGCCGGATTTCGAGCAGGCGCAGGCCTTCTGGTACCAGTGGTTCCTGGCGACCGATCGTGGTGCCGAGACCCTGCGCACCCGCGGCAAGGATTTCGCGCGGCGGATGTGGGACACCTGGAGTCCGCCCGGATGGTTCGACGACGCGACGTTCGCGGCGGTCGCGCGCGCCTTCGAGAATCCGGACTGGGCAGACGTGACGCTGCATTCCTATCGCGTGCGCTGGGAGGGCGCGGAGCGGGATCCCGTGCATGCGGCACTGTCGAGGCGCGCGCTGGAGGCCCGCCAGATCCACGTGCCGACCTTGACGATCCAGGGCGGCGACGACCGCTGCATCCTGCCGTTCACGTCGGAAGGCAAGGAGGCGCACTTTGCCGCGTCGTACGAGCGGCAGGTCCTCGACGGTATCGGCCATTTCCCGACACGCGAGGCGCCGCAGGAGATCGCCCGGCGGCTGCGCGCTTTCCTGCTGCGCCGCTGAGCGCGCCCGGGCGCCGGATCGGCGTTCATCCCAACGGGTGAAGAGGCCTCGCGCCCTGCCGCCAATAATCGCGGCATGACGTTTTCCCTAAGTGAAGACCAGGTCCTGATCCGCGATGCCGCGGCGAGCTTTCTCGCCGATGCGAGCGACAGCGCGGCGGTGCGTCGCGCGATGGACAGCACTGCCGGCTACGACGAGGCCACGTGGCAGCGCATCGCGCAGGAACTCGGCTGGTGTGCGCTCACGGTCGCAGAGGCGCAGGGTGGGCTCGGGCTCGGCGCCGTCGAATCGATGCTGCTGTTCGAACAGACTGGTCTTCGCCTGCTGTGTTCGCCGCTGTTCGCGACGGCCGGTCTGGCCGTGCCGCTGCTCGCGCAGGTCGCCGACCGTTCCCCGTCGTCGCTCGCGTCGCAGCTGCTGGGCGACATCGCGCGCGGTGCGGCGCGCTTGGGCGTCAGCCTGCCGGCCCAGCTCGACTGGACGGCGACGGCGGTGAACGCGGTCCGCGAATCCGGCCGCTGGAAGATCGAAGGCGAGCTGCCTGCGGTCGTCGACGGTGCCAGCTCTGATCAGCTGCTGTTCTTCGCCATCGTCAACGGCGACAAGTGCGGGCTGTTCACGGTGCCGCGCGATGCACCGGGCGTTGCGGTGCAGGCCTTGCAGGGTTGGGATCGCGGCCGCCGTTTCTCGCGCGTCCGTTTCGAAGCGCTGCGAGACGCCCAGCGGCTCGACGTCGACGGCATCGAGCCCGCCGCCCTGCGCAGGGCGACCGCGCTCGCCCGCTTGAACCTGGCGGCCGAGCAGCTCGGCAGCGCGCAGGCCTGTCTCGACATGACGGTGGACTACGTCGCCGCGCGCAAGCAGTTCGGCCGCGCGATCGCCGGTTTCCAGGCTGTGAAGCATCGCTGCGCGGAGATGATGGTGAGGGTCGAGGCCTTGCGCTCGGCGGTGCACGGCGCGGCCGTGCAGGCCGATGCGGCGGGCGACGAGGATGCCAGGGAGCTGGAGCAGGCCTGTGCGTCCGCGCGGTGCCTGGCCGGCGAGACGGCGTTCTGGTGTGCGCAGGAGGCCATCCAGCTGCACGGCGGCGTCGGCTTCACCTGGGAGTACGACCCGCAGCTTCATTTCAAGCGTGCGCAGGCCGCGATCGGGTGGCTTGGTCGTCCCGATGCCCTGCGCGAGCGCGTCGCCGATGCGTTGCTGCGCGAGAGCGGTGTTCCGGGCAAGCCTGCGCCCGAGGGCTTTCGCGCCGAGATCGCGGACTGGATGCAGGCCCATCTGTCCGGGCGCTTCGCGGTGCTGCGGCATCGCGGCGGCCCCGGTGACGAGGAATTCGAACCGGCCTTGCGAAAGGAATGGGAGCGCGAGCTGGCGGCGGGTGGCTGGACCTGCGTGGGGTGGCCTGCCGAATACGGCGGCCGTGCGCTGTCGATCGACCAGCAGGTGATCTTCCACGAGGAATACGCGCGCGCCGGCGGGCCGGGCCGCATGGGCCACATCGGCGAGGGCCTGATCGGGCCTGCGCTCATCCATTTCGGCAGCGCCGCGCAGAAGGCGGAATTCCTGCCGCAGATCGTCGCCGGCCGCTGCTTCTGGGCGCAGGGCTACTCCGAGCCGAACGCGGGATCGGACCTGGCCAACGTGCAGACGCGTTGCTGGCAGGAGGCGGACGGATCCTGGCGCGTGCAGGGACAGAAGATCTGGACCTCGCTGGCGCACGAGTCCGACTGGATCTTCGTGCTCGCGCGCTGCGAGCCCGGTTCGAAAGGCAACAAGGGTCTCGCGTTCCTGCTGTTGCCGCTGCGCCAGCCGGGCATCGAGATCCGTCCGATCCGCCAGATGGGCGGCGGCGCCGAGTTCAACGAGGTGTTCTTCGACGGCGCGCGCGCCGAGAACGGGCATCTGGTGGGCAAGCCCGGCGAGGGCTGGAAGGTGGCGATGGGCTTGCTGGAGGTGGAGCGCGGCGTGTCCACGCTCGGCCAGCAGATGCACTTCGCGCACGAGCTGGAACTGATCGTCGCGGCGGCGAAGCGCAACGGCATGGCGCAGGACGCGGTGATCCGGCAGCGCATCGCCGGGGCGGCCATCGGCCTGCGCGTCATGCGGGGCAACGCGCTGCGCATGCTCGCGGACGGCGCCGAGGTCGGCCTTCGTCGCGAGGCGCTGATCTACAAGTACTACTGGTCCAACTGGCACCGCGATCTCGGCAAGCTCGCGATGGACGTGCTCGGCGACGAGGGTGCCGTGGTCTCGGACGACCCCGCGATCCGTCCGCTGCAGCAGATGTTCTTCTTCTCGCGCTCGGACACGATCTACGCGGGGACCAACGAGATCCAGCTGAATCTGATCGCCGAGCGCGGGCTCGGGATGCCCAGAGAGATCAGACCGCCGACGTAGCCTCGACGAAGTCCGGGATCGCGTCGTCCGGGGAGCCGCCCGGCCTTCGTCCAGGCTACAAGAAATACGCCATCAACCGGGCCACGAATTCCTGTGCACGCAGGCACCACGATCGCCGACGCCAGCGCCGGCGATCGATCGCGACCGAGACCGCGATGTCGTCTTCGAACATCTCGCGCATCTGCTGCGTGAACTCGCGGTCTACGATGACGGCGTTGGCCTCGTTGTTGTGCAGCATGCTGCGCCAGTCGAGGTTCGCCGAGCCGACCGTCGACCACAGGCCGTCGACCGACGCCGTCTTGGAGTGCATCACCGGCCCCTGGCGCTCGTAGACGCGCACGCCGCCGCGCAGCAGGCGTCCGTAGTACGAACGCCCGAGATGGAAGATCGCCCAGGAATCGGCCTTGCACGGCAGCACCATGCGGACATCGACGCCGCGGCGCGCGGCGCGGACCAGTGACCGCAGCAGGCGGCGATCCGGCGCGAAGTAGGCCACCGTCAGATTCACCTCCGAGCGCGCGTGATCGATGGCGGAGATCAGGGTCGCGAAGATCGGATTCTTCTCGTCGTCGTAGACGCTGCCGATTGCGCGCACGCTGGCCTTGCCGCAGGACGCGATCGCATCGGGGAAGAAATCCGTCTGATCCAGGGGCTGGTCCGAGTGCCGGGCCCAGGTCTGGACGAAGAAGCGCTGGAACTGCGCCGCGGCCGGCCCATCGATCCTCAGATGGGTATCGCGCCAGCCGGTATCGAGCGCATCGCCGGACGCGGAACGCGTCTGCATCGTGACCGGGGCGCTCGAGTAGGTGTCGCTGATGTTGATGCCACCGACGAAGGCCGTGCGCCCGTCGACGACGAGAATCTTCCGGTGATCCCGGTTGTTGATCAGCCAGGGCCGCGGATTCCGGGCGGCCGGATTGATCGGGTGGAATTCCAGCAGGCGCACGCCGGCGTCGCGCAATGCCGCGAAGAAGGCGGCCGGGACCGCGAGCGTGCCGACGCTGTCGTAGATCAGGTTCACGCGCACGCCCGAGCGCGCGACGCTCTGCAGCACCGACGAGAAATGCCGGCCGATCTCGCCGTCGTCGAAGATGTAGGTCTCCAGGTTCACGTGGCTGCGGGCCTGGCCGATCGCCTCGAGCATCGCGGCGTAAGTGGCCGGTCCGTTCTGCAGCAAGGTGACGCGGTTGCCGGCCACCAGGGGCTGTTCCGGGTTGAGCGCCTGCTCGCAGCGCAGGTGCGCCAGCAGCGACGCCGGCGCGTCCTTTTCCGGAGGAAGCTCGGCGTAAGCTGGAGGCGGTCGTGTGCCGGCCGGATCAGGCAACTCGGGCGGAGCCCCGGCTTCCGTCGTGATGTATGGATCTTCCACGTCGAAGCGCGCCCCGCTGGACGACGATCCGTCGAGCGAACCCCCGGCGCGTATCGCGTCATCGTCGTTTCTACTGTCGTCGATCATGGTCAGCGGCGCGGTGGATTCGGCGGGCCACAGCAATAATGTGGCCTTGCGAACCGCGGCCGATACCGGGCGCTGGCCTTGCAGATCGACCTATCGCTCGGCCGGGCCGTGCGGGATGCGAATTCCGCGTCGCGACATCACCCTCGACGTGCAGGCCTCAGGTCTCGGGTGGCATCAGCACCTCGCGCAACGCTCGAAGTTCGGCGTGGTGCAGCGGCGCCAGCCGATCCAGGATGCGCAGCCCCTTTTTCGTCAGCGAGACGTGCACGGCACGCCCGTCGGTCTCGGAACGCGTGCGCTCGACGAGATCCAGGGCTTCGCATCGCGTGATCAGCGACACCATCGCGTTGTGCCGGGTCTGAAGTCGCTCGGCCAGCTCGCCGACGGTGGCGAAGTCGCGTTCCGGGTAGCCCCGGATCTGCAACATCAGCTGGTACTGGATTGGCGTGACGCCGTGCTCGCGCGACACGTTTTCGCTGAAGCGCAGGAACTGCCGAAGCTGGTATCGGAATGCGGCGAGCTGCTCGAACTGCTTGCGCGTGATCGCGCGAGGAGCGGCGGTCTTTTTCGTGGCCATGAATCAATATATCCCGGCGTGATATAAAACGGCATGAGAGACGAACCCGCCTGGCCCCTGGCCGAAACCCTGAGGACACCGGTCTGCGATCTGCTCGGATGCACCTGGCCGATCGTATTGGCGGGCATGGGCGGCGTCGCGCGATCGGAGCTGGTGGCGGCGGTCACGCAGGCAGGCGGCTTCGGATTTCTCGGGATGGTGCGCGAGCCGGTCGAATTGATCCGGTCCGAGGTCGCGGCGGTTCGCGCCGCCACGGACCTGCC
>CAZXXM010000179.1:3146-6788 GCA_964644715.1 uncultured Salinisphaerales bacterium | reverse complement strand
TAGCTGTTCTTTCCGGGATCGGCGTAACTGACGCAGACCTGGGGATGCACCAGCACGTTGTCGACCTTCGCCGCGTCGTCGCTGGTGAAGAACCACAGCTCCGAATTCTCGTCGAGCTGCTGCGTCGCCATCGGGCGGGCCCGCATCACGCCGTCCTTGTCCATCGTCACCAGCGAGGCGATCGAGATGTCCTGGATCAGCTCGCGCAGCTTGTTCATGCGGTCGGTCTTGGACGGTACGCCGTCGTCGCGGCGGGTTGCCATTGAATCGTTCATGTTCGGCTCCTGTGGGAAATTTCAAAAAAATGCGGGTGGCTCCGGCGCTACATGGGCTCGGGAGCCTGCGGAGGCGGCGTCACCGGAGGCGGCATCGGCGGCACCGGTGGATCCGGGGTATCGGCAGGTGGGTAAGGCTTCGGCGCGGCGGGCTCCGGCGGCGGCGGCACGATCGGCCCCTGCACCGCTCGCGGCGGAATCGCGGCCCCGGCCGTCACGGCGCCATCGCCCCGGAACCCGCAGCAGCACCCTCACGGTCCGGCAGCATCTGCGCGGTCGCCCCATCGGTGTCCGGCGACGTCCGCAGGTTCTGCGTCATGCAGGCGGTGCTGAGCACGATGATTCCGATCAACGATGCCACCAGCGCCGGCCGCGAACGCGGGCGCTGAAGATCGACGGCCGGCTGCAGAAAGAATCTCGCCGCTCCGGAGTCGCCGTGCAGCGAAGGCGGGGAATGGTCGGAAGCCTGGATCGTGTCCATGTTCATGTGGATCGACGGGTTGCAAAAAAAAGATGCGGCGGTCCGGATCAGCCCCACAGGAACAGCTCGGTCCGGCGACCCGATGCCGGGATCCTCACTTCGCGTTCCAGCGTGCCCTTCGACGTCTTCGCCCTGACCGAGTACGTGCCGGGCTCCAGCGTGGCGAAGAGCATCGGGTCCGCATCGCTGAGCTTCAGCACCTCCTCGCCCTTGCTGTCTGCAATCACGACCTCGACTTCCGCCAGGTAGCCGCCGGTCTGCTTCTCGGCGAAGACGAGTTGCAGGTTCATGCCTTTCACCAGCGGCTTGAGCTGCGCGCGGCCATCGATGCCGACGCCACCGGTTAGAAAGTCGATGCCGTTCTCCTGCTGGACTTCCGGAGCCGGCGGCATGCCGCTGAGCATCTGCGCCGGGCTGCCGGCGGACGTCGATTCCGCGGCGATCGCGAACGGCGTCAGCGCCGTGGCACAGGCCAGGGCCGCCATGCGAGCGAACGTCTTCGGATGAAAGTGAAAGGACATGGAACGAACTCCTGTGGTTGGCGAGAGGGAAGCGGCGGTGGAACGGTCCGCGGCGCGTCGCCGGTCGGATCCATTCGGGACGACGGGCGTTGCGCAAACGCTGTGCCCAGCTGCGCGAGCGCGCCGGGCACACGATCTGCACGGACCGCCGCCATGAACATCTGCGAGCTGCCCGATTCCGCTCCACGTCCGGTCGTCGCCGTTGCTTTTGCGCAGCACCCGCTCCGCGCCCCGCAGCCCGGCTCGTGCAGCCCGCATGCAGTCGGCGCTGCGTTCCCTGCAGTCCGCGCGAACCGGAGTGCACGGCCGTGAAGCTTTCGCTCGCTCCGGTCACTGCCGTCCGCGTTCCGGGCTTCGCGTTCACCGGCTGGAGGCTGGTGCGAGCCAGCGTCACGCGCTGGATCGACGACGGCGCTTCGAGCATGGGCGCTGCGCTGGCCTTCTACAGCCTGCTCTCGATGGCGCCGGTGCTGCTGATGGTCATCACGGTGGCCGGCCTGTTCTTCGGCGAGGACGCCGCGCGCGGCGCGCTGATCGGAGAGTTGCGCGAGCTCTTCGGCGCCACCGGCGCGCAGGCCGTGGAAGCCATCCTCATCGCGTCGAGTCAGCGGGACGGAAGCCTGGTGTCGCTCGCGATCGGCGTCGTCATGCTGCTGGTCGGCGCCACGACCGTCTTCGCCGAACTTCAGAACGATCTCGATCGCATCTGGCGCGTGAAGACCGAGGACGCCGGCGGCGCGGTGCGGCAGCTCGTCCGGGCGCGCATGGTGTCCTTCGGCCTGATCCTGGGCGTGGGCTTCCTGCTGACCGTCTCTCTGGTGCTGACGGCGGCGATCACCGCGTTCGGCGACTTCTGGAGCCGCTGGTTCATCGGCGCCGAAGCCCTGCTACAGCTGCTGAACACCTTGCTCGGCTTTGGCCTGATCACCAGCCTGTTCGCGCTGATCTACAAGGCGCTGCCGAGCGTGTTCATCCCCTGGCGCGACGTCTGGATCGGTGCGGCGCTGACGTCGCTGTTGTTCTCGGCGGGCAAGTACCTCATCGGGCTGTATCTGGGAACCGCGGCGGTGTCTTCGTCGTTCGGGGCTGCCGGCGCCCTCGTCGCCATCGTCGTCTGGGTCTATTACTCGGCGCAGATCTTCCTGCTGGGCGCCGAGTTCACGCACGAATACTCGCGGCTGCACGGATCGCGCGTGGGACGTACCGCCGCCTGACCGGGTTGCGTTCGCAGCCGCGCCGCGGTCGCGCGGACGGCCCGTCTGCGAACCGGGCAATCCGTGCAGACTAGCGGCCTCGCCCCGCACCGCCTGTCCGAATGGTCGCCGCCGACCGTCCAACCCCTGATCCTCGCCGACGATCCTTCCACCGTCTCGCGGGGCTCGAAACGCGCCCTACCGTGGTGGCCCGTTCGACGTGCTGACCATGCCCTTGCTCCGGACACTCGCGCTCGCGGTACTGGCATCGACGTGGTGCCTGTCGGCGCTCGCCGCCGAATGCGAGGACAGCGTCTTTCCGCTGCGCCTGACCAATGCGGACAACGCGCAGGAAGACAACTTCGGCACCGCGATCCTGCTGGACCGCGAACGCTGGCTGTACGTGGTGCCGGCCCACGTCATCGCGCATGCCGCGCGCATCTTCGTCATCCGTCTGGTCGAGCTGCGGGTTCTGTTCACCGATCTCGACGACAACATCGCGTTGCTCGCGCCCAAGGACGTCGAGATGATGAAGTTCTGGATGGGGTTGCGGAACCGCGACATCGCCCCGCTCGAACTCGCTGCGGGCAGCCCTGCCGAGGGCGAGATCCTGGTCTGCAGCTATCCGATGAAGTCCCTGACGGCGGCGCGTACCCACATCGTGCCGGCGGCCGACCTCCCACCCAGTCCCCTCGACAAGCGGGGCTTCCTGCGGATCGACAAGGAGATCTTTCCCGGCGAATCGGGCGGCGCGGTGCTCGACGCCGATCATCGATTGATCGGCATGGTCGTCACCCTGCTGAACCGCGAGCGGCAACTCGTCCATCCGGGCGTCGCCATTCCGGTGGAGAAGCTTCAGCAGGCGGTCGCACGAGCCACGGAACGATGGTCCGAACCAGCTCCTTCACCCGCTGCGGCTGAGCCGACACCGCCAGCCATCACGGCGCAGGAAAGTACGGCCGTGGGCGACACCAACACGGCCGAGACGAATCCCATCGTCATGCCCGACGACTCGACGACGAAGACGCCGGCGATCCGGCTAGGCGAGTTGGCGGTCGAGGGCCGTCCCGACTAGTCCGCCGAGCGGCCCGTCACGCGGCGGGACCGGGTGTCGATGGGACCTCCACCGGCACTTCCGACGGGGGAGATACCGGCACCTCCTGCGGTGACGG
>CAZXXM010000179.1:0-3046 GCA_964644715.1 uncultured Salinisphaerales bacterium | reverse complement strand
GCATGGCGTTTACGGAGCCGTCCGAAGCTTGGCGTCGGCGGCCTTCATCGCGCCGTCGTAAGCCGCGTCGGCGTCGGTGCGGCACTTGTCCTGATCGGGCGCAGGCAATCCGCCGCAGCGCTCCTTGGCGACCTCGTGATCCGCGCGGATCTTCTCGACCTCGATGCGGTGGGCGTCGTTGACGACCGTTTCGGCCGACGCTCCGTCATTCAGATTCTCGACGGCATCCTTCGTCGCCTCGTTGATCTTCTCGTTGCCTTCTGCACGTTCCTCGCTCATGTCGCGGCTGGTCTGCGCGGGATCTTCCTGCCGATTGCAGGCGCCGAGCGAAAGGCCGCCGACGAGCGCGAGCACCGCGAACGGCAGCGCGCGGTAGCGGGAGGGGGAATCGTTTTTCATCTGCACTCCTGGTGGAAATCCGGATCGGCACGATCCGGCGAGTAGGGAACAGGATGCGTACCCGGCCTCGAACGAAGGCCGGCAACGGTGCGCAGCGCACGCTGATTCCGCACGCGGGCGCGCATCGTCCGGCAGCGCGCGCATCGATCACATGCGACCGTGCACGGGGCATGGGCGATGCGCCGCGATTCGCGAAATGCAGGTCCCTCGTCGCCGAAGCGCACGGACTTTTCGCGGATTTTTTACGACTATCCCCGGCATGACTTCTGCTTCAGTGAGGAGTCAGCAACGAATGCATGGGAGCCCGGCGATGAATTCATGGACCGACATCGCGTTGATCACGGCCATCGTCATCGGACTGATCTCCGCCGCCTCGCTTCCGATGGTCTCCGTCCACGCGGTATCGCCGGAGTCCTTGCGAATGACACAGGCGCGCCACGACGATCCCTCTCCGTGGGCGCTGGTCAGCGAGGGCAGGCTCGACACCTTGCCGTCGATGCGCGCGGAGTCGACGGCTGCTGCGGACACGGCACGGGCCCTTGACGCGGATCTCGGGCGGACGACGGCCGCGGCGCACTGAAACTTGGTGTCCGCCTGCCGCCCCGGCAGGCGAGTTCGCGATTCTCAGGAATCTTTCAGTGCCGGCAGCTGCTGGCGCAGATCGAAGAAGCCGGCCCAGGGATCGGCTCGCCACCGGCGCATCCAGCGCGGCGCCTCACGCACGGTGAATTCCGCGGGTGTGACGTGTCGCAGATCGCGCCATCGCAGCGGCAGCGCCACCGGCGCGCCCGGGCGCGCACGCGGCGAATACGGCAACACCGCGGTCGCACCCTCACCGTTGCGAAGGTAGTCGACGAAGATCTTTCCGGCGCGCTTCGATTTGCTCATCGTCGCGACGTAGCGCCCGGGTGCGCGCTCGGCGAACGCGGTCGCGATGCCGTGCGCAAACGATTTCACGGCGGCCCAGTCGGCCTTCGGAACCAGCGGCGCCACCACGTGCAGACCCTTTCCACCGGTCAGCTTCACGAAACTCTCGAGACCGATCGAGGCCAGCGCGTCGCGCATCTCCAGTGCCGCGTCGATCACCTTCGAAAACGGCAGGGCCACGTCCGGATCCAGATCCATGACGATCCAGTCGGGATGATGCGGCCGCGCCGTGCGCGCGCCCCAGCCATGGAACTCGATGGCGTTGAACTGGACCAGTTCCAGCAGGCCGCGCGCATCCCGCGCGAATACGATCTCATGCTCGCCGACACGCTTGTGTCCGACCGACGCTCCGGTCCCCCGCGGCTTCTGCTTCTGGAAGAAGCACTGGCTCGCGTCGCCGTCCGGACAGCGGACCAGCGCGAGCGGCCGACTCACCGCGTACGGCAGCATTCGATCACTGACCTGCTCGTGATAGCGCGCGAGCGCCTCCTTGGTCAGGCCCGACACGGAATCGACGATGCGTTCCGGATGCGTGATCCGGACCTTCGAGACGATGATCGCATCGGACGAGCGCGCCGATGACGCGGCAGACTGCGGCCCGGCGATACGTCGCACCGGGCGGGCCCGCTCTCGCCGGACCTCGGTCGCTGGCTTGTCCAGACGCAGGCCCTGGAACGAGGCCTGGCGTACGAGACCGTCACGCGTGAACTCGGCGAATTCGATTTCGGCGACCAGGTCCGGACGCACCCAGAGCAATCCGCGCTCCTTCGGCGGATCGGTGACCACCGGCTCGTCGACGGCGATCTTGTCGAGACGTTTCGACAGATCGGCGAGCAGGGCCTCGTCGAAGCCGGTGCCGACCTTGCCGCTGTAACGCAGGCTGCCGTCGTTCTCGCGCAGGCCGAGCAGCAGCGAGCGGAAACCGGTGCGCTTCTCGCTGGCGGCGCGTGCCATCCCGACGACAACGAACTCCTGCCGACGGCGGCATTTGAGCTTGAGCCAGTGCGTCGATCGCCCGCCGACGTACGCGGCATCCACCCGCTTGACGATCAGGCCTTCGAGGCCGGCATGGCAGGCCTGCGACAGCGCGACGCGCCCGTCGGATTGAACGTGATCGCTGTAGGCCAGAGGCGCGGCCGGCTTCTTCGGCAGCAGCGACCGCAGTCGATCCTTGCGTTCGAGCAGGGGCAGCGCACGCAGGTCTTCGCCGTCGTGGAACAGCAGATCGAACAGGTAGAAGACCAGGCGATCCTGCTCGACCGGCACCGTGGACTTGCGACCGCCGCGCGGCAGTACACGCTGCAATTCCTGGAAGCTCGTCGTGCCGTCGGGCGCGACGAAGCACAGCTCGCCGTCGAGAACGCTCGACGACAGATCCAGGGCCTGCAGCGCCGCGGTGATCGCAGGGAACGTGCGCGTCCAGTCGAGCTGGTTGCGGGAACGCAGTCGCACGTCCCGCCCGTGCGCGGAGGCGAGCAGGCGATAGCCGTCGAACTTGATCTCGTAGACCCAGCGTCCGCTCGCGGGAGGCTGATCCACCGCGGTCGCGAGCTGCAGCTCGATGTCGTCGAGCGCCATCGCGGTACGCGAGCGCTTCTTTCGGCTCTCCGGTTTTCGGGCGGACCGGGCCGCGCGCTTCGGCGGCGAGGCGAGCTTGCGGGTCTTGCCCGCGGACGAGACCGTCTTTGCGGCCCGCGCGCGACGCGGTGCCGTCAACACG